>JALYGH010000072.1 GCA_030777205.1 Chloroflexota bacterium | reverse complement strand
CCGACCGGCAGGCCATCCAGACAGGGCCTACTTGCCCCGGGGCGGCGCTTGCTATCATCCCACCCGTCACCGTCGAGGCCGCTCCAGCATCGTGCAGGGTGGGGACGTGTCAGCCCTCGACCTCCTCTGGATCTTCTTCATCGCCACCACGCTGCAGCCGCTCCTGCAGCGGCGCTGGCTCGAGGCTCAGCGCATCCGGGCGTTCAGGCGGTTCGAGGAGGATCGCAAGAGCCGGGTGATCGGGCTGATCCATCGCCAGGAGACGATGAGCCTCCTCGGATTCCCGGTCGCCCGCTACATCGACATCAACGACTCCGAGGATTTGCTGCGGGCGATCCAGCTCACCGATCCGTCCGTGCCGATCGACCTCATCCTGCACACGCCGGGCGGGCTGGTCCTCGCGGCCGAGCAGATCGCCCTCGCGCTGCGCAAGCACCCGGCCAGGGTCAGCGTGTTCGTGCCGCACTACGCCATGAGCGGCGGCACGCTGATCGCACTGGCGGCCGACGAGATCGTGATGGGGCAGCACGCGGTCCTCGGTCCGGTCGATCCCCAACTCGGCCAGTGGCCCGCGGTATCGGTGCTCAAGGTCCTGGAACAGAAGCCGATCGCGGAGGTCGACGATCAGACGATCATCCTGGCGGACACCGCGCAGAAGGCGATCCGTCAGGTCGAACACGCCGTCTGCAACCTGCTGCGGGACCGGATGTCCGAGGAGCGTGCGGTCGATCTCGCGAAGACGCTCGCGACCGGCACGTGGACGCACGACTATCCCATCACGGTCGAGGAGGCGCGCGGATTGGCCCTCCCCATCTCGACCGATATGCCGGCCGAGATCTTCGAGTTGATGCGCCTGTACCCGCAGACGTCGCAGCGGCGCCCGTCCGTCGAGTACATCCCGCTGCCCTACGGCCCGCGGGAGCCCCTGCCGCGCCGGCGACCGTCGCGCGAGGCGACTTGATGAGGCGGTGCCCGGCGGGCGCTACAGGGCGCCGCCGGCGTCCCGCCATCCTTCTCGCACCCCGCGGAAGGTCGCGCGCGGATCGTGGCGCTCGGGGCACAGCTCGTCGTGGCGCCCCGCCCACGCTTCGACGAGCAGCGGGGCCACATCCCCCCAGGTCCGACCGATGAACTCCGGCAGGCGGGCGGCGTGGGCCCCCAGGGCCCGGGCCTCGGCCAGCTCGCGGGCCTCCTGAGCCGGGGTCAGCCAGCGATAGAGCGGCGCTCGACGGGCCGAGCGCCGCGGCCGAGCGGCGGATGCCTCGCTTGGACCGGTCGAAGCGGGCGGCAGCGTCATCTCCGGGCTGATGCGGGTCGCCCGGTCGGGCGGTGCAACGGTCTGAACCATCGGATACCACCTCCTCAGCGAACTGTCGCGTGGTCTGGTGGCCACGGCTCCGGCTTGCGTGCTATCCGTTCCGGTTCGCTACCCGGTCGCACCGAGATCCGTGGATTGCTAACGAGGGTGGCGTTGGAGCGACAAGGTCCCTTGGAGCCCCTGGCCTTACGTCCCCGTTCCCGCGACGAGCCGGGCACCGGCCCAGATCATGCCCACGTCGAGGACCAGGAACACCGCGACCAGGTACAGGATGATCAGCCATGGGTTCACCGGCTCGTCGTAAGGATCCCGAGTCGGCGTCCCCGCCGACCGACGTGGCTGGGAGCCGGGCGCCACGCGCTCGGACGACGTTTCTGGAATGGGCGTCGGGGACACTGCCGGGACGGGCGTCCGAGTTGGGGCTGGCGGAGCCGTCCGAGTCGGCCTCAGCTCACGAACTGCGGTTGCCATCCGACCACCTCCGGGATTCGTGATCTCGGTCCGGATGCTGGTCCGGGTTGCCCGGAAGTGGCGTAGCGACCGATCAGAAGATCCATAGAATCCGGGCCTCCCGACGCACTGGTCCGAGACAGACACGCCGGACGCGCCGGTGCCGGCTACGCGTCCGTGGGCATCGTCCGAGGTGCGCCGGCGGCGCCAGGCACGAGCCCCGGGCCTCCCGCGAGGCCCGGGGCTCACCCGCTCGATGACACGTCGTCCGTGGGAACCGCCACGGGGAGGCCGGGGGTGCCGATGGCACAGGCCCGGACCCGCCCTGCTGCGGCGCGGCCGGATGCGCCCGGCTACTCGATCTTCGCGACTGTGCCGTCCGGCGAGACGGTCAACGTGTACGGGATGTCGCGCCGCTCATGGCCGCGCTGGGCCTGGACGACGTAGAAGCGCAGGCTCTCTCCCTGAACGGTGTCGTAGCGGCCGACGAGCTCGTAGTCGACGACGCGCTCGCCGCGTCGTTCCTGGTCGACGAAGAGCGCGGCAACGGCGGCCGCGCCGGCCAGTCCGGTCCGCTGCTCCAGCGAGCGCCGCAGCTCAGGCGAGAGGCTGGCGAACACTTCCGCGACGTCTTGCTCCTGCAGGCCACGCATGTACCGCTCGGCCGGGTCATCCATCGCCGATGTCGCCGACATCCCGTCGGCCCGGGCGCCCGCTCCGCCGAACACCAGGAAGGCGGCCAGCGTCGCGACCAGGAGCAAGAATACGGAATCGCGCGCGAAGTAGCGGATCGTCCTGACGACGATCCGTCGTGCGACGAGGCTCGGTGGGTAACGTCCTGATCCGATCATGGCGGCAACCTCCCATTCGGGGGCGGTGCGCGCACCGCCCCCGGTCCGCCGCGTCCGGCCATCAGCACCCGGGCGTTCGGTCGACCTGCTGGGGCCTGGTCTCCGGCGGCTCACCCGGGGCAGCAGCGTCGGGCTGCCACCGGCGGTCAGGCCTTCTGGCCGGTGGCAGCCGCCTTGCGATTACGAGCGGGCTTGCTCCTGTGCTGGCCGCCCGAGGGCGCGCCCTGTTGGTTGCCCGAGGGCATATCCTGCCGGCTGCTCGACGGCGCACTCTGCTGGCTGCTCGACGGCGCGCCGATCGCTTGCTGATCGGCGGTCTGGATCTGGATCTGGTGCGGCTTGTGCTGCTCCGCCTTCGGGAAGGTCAGGCGCAGGACGCCGTGCTCGAACGTTGCCTGAGCCCCGTCCGCGTCCACCGCCCGCGGGAGCTGCAGGCTGCGCATGAAGCTCCCGACGCGGTGCTCGCGGACCAGGTAGTTGCGCTCCTTCCGTTCTTCCTCGGCCTTGCCCTGACCGCGGATCGTGAGCGTGCCGCGCTCGACGCTGATGTCGATGTCCTCCGGCTTGAACCCCGGCAACTGGGCCTCGACGACGAAGTTGTCGCCCTCCTCGTACACGTCCATGGCCGTCCTGCCGACGCCGAATGGCTGCCCGTTCGACGTCACCCCGCCGGACGGCTGCCCGCCGAGGGGCATCACGAACGCATCTTCTAGCAGACGGTCCATCATGTGACGGAAGCGCAGCGGCCGCGAGAAGAAGTCGTAGCGGTCGATCATGGTGTCCTCCGGCGCCATTGCATGTGGTGCTACTGTGGGGCCGTCCGAAGTGAGCCCTGTGTGAAGGTCTACCGCGGCGTCGATTAGAAGCGGGTTAGAGCATCATCGGAGCGAGCTTGTATTCCCCAAGGGCCGGGCCATTGGATCTCGGTGCGCCAAGCCGGATGCGGGGCGTGTGCGTGCGCCGTTAGGGATCTTCTAAGCGGCCTCCAAGATGGATCGGAGGGCGATGGCAGATAGTCGGAGCCAGGCTCGGTGCGTCGCTCGCCGATGGCAACGGCCGTCCTCGGGGCTCGATGCACCGTGGCATGATCTCGAGACGCGGACAGGGAGGCCCACCATCTCACCCACGCCGCTCGACGAATTGCCCCACAGACCGGCCGAGATCCTGGCGAGCTTGCCGGTGCCCCTGCTCGTCGCCGACCGTGATGGGTGCTGCCGCTACGCCAATTCGGCCGCGGAAGTATTGCTCGGCACGTCGCCCGGCGGACTGTCCGGCACGCTGCTGGTGGATCACGTCACCCGCTCGGACCTCTTGAACGCTGCGTACGAGCAGGCGCTGGAAGGGGGACGGGCGACGCTCGAGCTCGCGGCACGGCGAGCGAACGGGGAACGCCTGCTCACTCGGTGGGATCTGGTTGCTCTCGGGCGCCCCGCGAGCGGGGCGCTCGTCGTCATCCACGACGTAGAGGCAGATAGCCGTGCCGCAACGGCCGCAAACGATCAAGCCCGGCTGGCCGGCGTCCTGGCCGCGTTGCCGATGGGCGTCTACACCGTCGATGCCGATGGCCGAATCGCCCAGGCGAATCCGGCCGCCGCGCACCTGGCCGGCGTGAGCCTCGCCGATCTCCCCGGACGCCGTTGCCGCGGCGTCTTCCCACTCCGCGACGAGGCCGGTCGGTTGCTCTGCGACTGGGCCTGCCCGCGCGCGCGCGGAGCCGCCGGGCCGGTCGCCGGTGGGCTCCGCGCGCTCATGCCCAACGATGACGGCATGCGGCTGGTGGACTGGACCTGTTCGGCATTGCAGGGCCCCTCCGGCGAATCGCTTGGCTGGATCGAGGTCGTCAGGGACGTCGGGCACACCCAGGCGCTGGACGTGATGCGGCACACGCTGTTGAGCGCCTTCTCGCACGAGCTCCTCACGCCCCTGGCGATCATCAAGGGCCACGCCGAGACGCTGCGCGACCCGGCCACCCGCGCCGAGGCGGCGCTGGCCGACGCGGCGCTGATCGCCATCGACGAGGAGGTCGAGCGGCTCCGCCGCCTGGTGGCGAACGGGCTGGACGCGGCACGGGCCGCATCCGGGGGGCTGAACGTCGAGCGGGCGCCGCTCGCGCTCGGGCCGCTCATCGAGCGGGCGGTCGAGCGCTTCCGGGGCCGATCCCGTCGCCACATCATCCAGGCGGATGTACCCGACGCTATGCCGGCCGTGCTGGGCGATCGCGAGCGCCTCGAGAGCGTCCTCTATAACTTGCTCGACAACGCGGTGAAGTACTCGCCGCGCGGCGGCGACATCCGCGTCCGAGCCCGGGTCCACAGCGACATCGTCGAAGTTGCCGTCGAGGACAACGGCGTCGGGCTCCGCCGCGCCGACCGAACGCGCGTCTTCGAGCCGTACTATCGCGCCGACCCGGGCGACCGTCCGGCGGTCGAGGGGAGCGGACTCGGCCTGTTCATCAGCAAGACGATCGTCGAGGCGCACGGCGGCCGAATCTGGGTCGCGAGCAGGCCCGAGCGGGGGACCACGGTTCACTTCACGGTGCCGCGGGCGGATCCGGCGCAGTTGCCCGTGTTGGCGCCGCCACCCGGGGAGGCATCATGAGCGAGCGACAACCGCGCGTCCTCGCCGTCGACGACGAGCCGCGCATGCTGGATTTCATCCGCGTCAGCCTGGAGCGCCAGGGGTTCCTGGTGCTCGAAGCCCAGGATGGCCAGGAGGCGCTGGCTCGAGTCCGGGCCGACCTGCCCGA
>JALYGH010000071.1 GCA_030777205.1 Chloroflexota bacterium | reverse complement strand
CCCCAATCTGCGCCGGTCCAGGATTGCCGTGACACCGATCACCATCAGGTTCCTGCTCGCCCTCGCGATCCTCGCCACCGCATTTGCTGCGCCTGCCACGGTCGCGCGCGCGGCGGCTTCCTGCTCGGCGCCAACTACGAGGGGCCGCCTGACCAGGCCTGGCAGATGTGGCACGATGACCGCTTCGACCCGACCCTGATCGCCCAGGACTTCGCGAGGGCCCGGGCCGCGGACCTCACGGTCTTGCGGATCTTCGTCCAGGCGCCGCTCGCCGACGACGTGCGCGCCAACCGTTGGGCCAAGCTGGACCACGTCCTGGACCTGGCCGACCGCGCCGGGCTGCGGCTGATCGTGACCTTCGCCGATTACACCGAGTGGGACCTTACAAGGCTGGCCGAAGTCGACGCCGCCATCGCCGCGCGCTACAAGGGGCGCCCGACTATCCTGGCGTTCGACCTGAAGAATGAGCCGCGTATCGGCGACCTCGCCCTCTCGACTTACCCCGGCATTCCGCCGTCGCTCCAGCAGGCGTCGCTGATCGATGCGATCAAGCCCCTGCTCCCGGTCGCGGCCGACGCGCGCACCGGGCTCGAATGGCTCTCGCGGCAGGAGATCGCCGAGTACCGCGCGTCCGAGGAGGGCCGGAGGACGGTCCCGGCTCGCCTGGACGACGAGCAGGCCTACGTCTACGTGAACGCCGTGCGGGCGTACCGCAAGCTGCTGGCGGACGCCGGCGCCTGGGTCGGGCAACACCAAGGCGGCACGTCGGTCCGCTACCTTCAGTCGGAGGACGCGGCGGCGTGGCAGCCGCTCATCACGGCGCTGAACGACACGCTCGCGGCCTACGTCGCGCCGCGCCTCGCCGCGATCCGCCAGGCCGACCCCGAGCGGCTGGTCACCGTCGCCCACGTCGACGCAAACCTGGCGGTCATGCCCGTGAACGCCTGGCTCGACTACCGCACGTTCCACCGCTACCCGCCGTCGCCGACGAGCAACGGCGTCAAGGCCGCCCTGGCCCTCTGGGACGATATCCTGGCCGCCGTGCCGGACCGCCCGCTCGTCCTCGGCGAGTTCGGCTTCGCCAATGACACCGTCGACGAGGCCACGACCGCCGCCCTCGAGGTCGAGTTGGTCCGGGGGATCCGCGATCGCGGCGGGGCCGGGGCGCTCAAGTGGATGCTCAACGACTTCCCGAGCGGGGCGAACCCGCGCGAGAACAGCTTCGGGATGTTCCGCGGCGACGGCACGGCCAAGCCAGTCGTGGCCGCCTTCCAGTCGCTCGGGGCCCTCGAGCTGGCCGAGGGGGTCACCGCCCTGGACGCGCTCCGTCCGGCCGGTAGCGCGACTCGCCGGCTCGACCCGGCCTGCGAGGCGCGCGGGATCATGCCCGCAGTCCGTCCGGCGTCCGCCGGTCAGCCGAAGTCGACCGCCTGGGCCGTCGTGGCCGGAACGAGCGGGGCGGGCGTGTACCTGCGGCGCTCGCCGCGCGTCGCCGACGGGCTGACGGCCTGGCCGGACGGCACCCGCCTCGACGTCGTCGGGCCGGACGTTCAGGGCGACGGCCTGACCTGGAAGCAGGTTCGCGACCCATGCGGCCAGGTCGGCTGGGTCCCGAGCCGCTACGCCGCCCCAACGAGCGCACCGTAGGCCGCACTCGCGCCATACGCGGTGGCGGTCCAGCGCCGCCACACGCGGCATCGGCCGTGCTACTCTTAATCATCGGCCGCGATGCTACCGTCGTGGCCGACTCCCCGGCCGGTACCGGGCCGCGAGGCAATCATCCATGACGACCGACACGCCGCACGCCCGGGTCGCGAGCGCGATGCCCGGGCGGCTGCGCCTCCGACTAGACCGCGCTCACCGCCGCAACGGGGCCATCGGACAGCTCCACGACAGCCTCGAAGGTCGCGATGGTATCCATGCCGTCACGTCTAACCCGGCGACCGGCAGCGTGCTGGTCCGCTACGACAGTGGCGCGCTCGACCATGGTGACGTGCTTGCGATGCTCCGCGACGCTGGCGTCGTCATCGGCGAGGCGGTCCGCTCCGTCGTCGGCGATGCGGACTTCGGGCACAGCATCGTCTCGACGAGCATCGTCGATGCGCTCACCGACCTGGATCGCCGCGTCTCGCGCGCGACGAACAGCCTGGTCGACGTGAAGCTGTTGTTCCCGCTCAGCCTCGGCGCGCTGGCCATTCGGCAGATCGCGCTGAACGGGCTTGGGCTCGGGACCGTCCCCGGCTACGTCCTGCTCTGGTACACGTTCGACGCGTTCTTGAAGCTGCATCCCCGCCGCCAACCGAGGTCCGCGCACGAGCCCGATGCGCGAGGCGTCGCGGAAGCCGTCGCCGAGGCCGAGGCGGCCGACGCCGTCGTGTCCGGGCGCATCCGGTAGCGCGTGGCGCGCGGCACTGCCGTCCGGCGCCGCCCGAGGCGGGGATGTCCCCCGGAAT
>JALYGH010000070.1 GCA_030777205.1 Chloroflexota bacterium | reverse complement strand
GCGCAGCTCGCCGCCGGCGCATAGGGCCCGCGGCGGTCGCGCGGAGCCGGCCGAATTCGGCCACGAGTAGGAATCGGCCGCCGCCCACGGCCAGGAACCGACAGCCCAAATCCACGCGCACGCGGGTCCGCCCGCGCATCGCGGTCGGGTCGACCTCCAAGCGGGCCGCGGCTACCGCCGGCCCGCCGTTGCCCGCTCGGCGGTCGCGGCCCGGGGCTCGATCACGTGCGAGCGGCAGCCGCCTCCGTAGCCCATCGCGACCGTCAGGTCGAACGGGCCCAGCAGCGCGGTTCCCGCGCTGGGGACGGCAGCGATGGCGGCGAAGTTGCGCGCGCCCTCCGGCCCCTCGGGGATGAGGCAAACCCGGGCGGCGGCGACGTCGGGGACGAGGACGCTGGCCGCTCCGGCGCCGAGCACCCGCACGATTCGGGTCGGGGCCCAGCGGGTGCCTCCGATGATCGGGACGTGCCGGCGGCTTGCGCGGCCTGGATCTGCGATCCGCGGATTCGATGTCGAGGTTGCCGTGCTCGGGGTCGACGATGACGTCGTCGAAGTCGGCGAGCCGGCGGCCTCAGCCGCTCGGGCGGGGCAGTCCGCACCCGGCTGCCGCCGAGTTGCTCCCCTCTTGCGAGGTTGTCACGCCGCGTACGCGCGTCACGAGCTCCTTGGTTCCCTGAGCGTATCCTGCCGGCCCGATCGAGCGGCGTCGGCGAACCGACCTTCCCGCTCCAACCACGTGTCGGCGCCGACGAACCGCCCGAACCAGGAGAAGTCGACGAGCGCGTCGGCCGCGTGCTCGCGGGTCACGCCCTCATCGGCGGCCATGCGGCCGTAGAAGTCCCGCATCGCCTTGACGGCGGGGTACAGCGAAGCGAATGGATATACCACCAGGGCGACGCCCCACGCCTCGTAGGTCTCGCGCGTCTCGAAGGAAGCGGACCAGCCGGGGACGCCGGCGCAGATCGCCAGCGGCCCGTTGACGGCGGCAGCGACGCGCCGAATCTCCTCCGGAGGGTAGTCTTCGGCCAGGAACGCCACGTCGGCCCCGGCGCGCAGGTACGCGTTCAGCCGGCCGATCGCCTCGTCAACCCCGAGCGACTCCCGCGCGTCCGTCCGCGCGATCAACACCAGGTCCCGGCCGCGCCGAGCGTCGACGGCGGCTTCGACCTTGGCGACCATCTCCTCGGTCGGTACGACCCTGCGACCGGCGAAGCCGCCGCACCGCTTGGGGCCGGCCTGGTCCTCGATGTGCAGCCCCTGGACACCGGCCTTCTCCGGGCGCCTGACCGTGGCCCGAACGTGGTTGGCGCCCCCGTAGCCGGTGTCGGCGTCGCAGATCACTGGCACCGAGACGGCGCTCGCGATCCGATCGGCGACGAGCGCGACATCGGTCAGGTTGCTGAAGCCGAGGTCCGGCTGACCTAGCAGTGACGCCTCCACGCAGTAGCCGGAGATCGCGACCGCGCCGAAGCCGCTCGCCTCGGCCAGCTTCGCCGAGACGCAGTCGTACACCCCCGGTACCAGCGTGCATCGCCCCCCTTCGAGCTGCTTCCGGAGCGTTGGCGGCACCATTGCACCCTCCTCCGTCGGCACGGATCTCCTTCGGCCCATCCCCCGGCCGATCCAGTCCCACCTCGGCCGGTGTGTCCACTTCCAACGACGATCCGGTGACCCTGGCCGGCGAGATGGAGTATACGCGCGCAGCGAACGCGGGATCGGCGCGCCGCCGCGACATCGGCACGTTTCGCCCGGTACGCGTGGCCCGGAGCCGTGACGCTCCCATCACGGAACGCTCACCTTCGGCCGGGAATAGGCAGCCGAGCACACCGAGGGCAGGACGGATGGCCCGCACACCCGCCGCACGGGCTGAGCGCGAGGGCAGCCACCTGCGCACCAGCGTGCCACTCTCCACGCCGATCGTCGCCACCGCGGTGCACCCTGCTGAGGAGGTCGGCCCTGCCGACCTGCCCACCATCCGGCACAGCGAGCATGCCATCCAGGCGCGGGTCCGACCGTCGCGGACGGCTGGCCATCCCGTCACCGTGGAGTTGGCCGCACGCTCCAGCCCGCACCATCCGTCGCAGAGCGCCCCCTCGGTCTAATCCGGCGTCGTCGGAGCGCGGCTCCCGGATATGACAGGCCGCCGGTTGACGAGGGCGTTCGCCGCCGCGTCGGGTGGCAGTTGGGCCAGATCGGGTCCGACGTGCCCGGGAGCTGACTGCTGTCGACTGCGAGGGATGATGACTGGCAGAGCCCGCGCGAGGAGGCCGACAGGGCCAGCACGTCCCGCGCGATGATTCGGGCGATCGGGCTGCGGCTCGGCTCCGTGTACCGGCGCCGGCTCAGCGGCCCGCTCTACAATCGATGCCTGGGGCGGCGCCCCAAGTCCGTGAGACGGAGCGGGCCCGATGTTCGAAGCCTTCGCGCAGTCAGACGTCGCCACCGGCGAGGCCGTGATCCGGGTTCGGCACGGCGGCAGCGGCCCGCCGTTGCTGCTCCTGCACGGCCACCCCCAGACCCACGTGATGTGGCACATCGTCGCCCCCCGCCTCGCGCGCGAGTTCACCGTGGTCGTCCCCGACCTGCGCGGCTACGGCGATAGCTCGAAGCCGCCGACGACGCCGGATCACGCCGCCTACTCCAAGCGGGCCATGGCGCGCGACCAGCTCGCGGTGATGGAGCAGCTCGGCTTCGAGCGCTTCTCCGTGGCCGGCCACGACCGCGGCGGACGCGTTGCCTACCGCCTGGCGCTCGACCACCCCGAGCTGGTGCTGAAGTTGGCGGTGCTGGACATCATCCCGACCGGCGAGGCCTTCCGCTGGGCCGACATGGCCTTCGGCCTCGGCTACTGGCACTGGTTCTTCCTGGCCCAGCCCTACGACCTGCCGGAACGCCTGATCGCCGCCGACCCGGACGCCTTCTACTTGCGCTGGGGGTCCGACGTCTTCGCCCCCGAGGCCCCGGCGGAATACCGCCGCGGCTTCCGCGATCCCGCGACGATCCACGCCATGTGCGAGGACTACCGGGCCGCCGCCACGCTCGACGTCGCGCTCGACGAGGCAGACCGCGGCAGGCGCCGCATCGCCTGCCCCGTCCTCGCCCTGTGGGGCCGCCGCGGCCGCCTCGAGGCCTGGTACGACGTCCTCGCCGTCTGGCGCGATTGGGCAGACGACGTCCGCGGCCGTGCTCTCGACTGCGGCCATTACCTAGCCGAGGAGGCCCCGGACGAGACCTACGCCGAGCTGCGCGCCTTCTTCGCCGCACAATAGCGGGGCATCCCACGGCTCGCCGCCCGCAGCGCAACCACGCCAGATCGGCGCCTTGGCCTGTCGCGCCCGCTCGCTCCGACCATCCCCCTCATCCCCATCGTGGCCGTGCGATGTCCTCCCGTCTCACCGGCGCGTGCTCGGCGACGCCCTCGGATGGCTGGTCGCTGTCGACGCGAGAAGGCCGCGTGGGGGCCGCGCTGATTGTCGGGGCGCTGGGCCGCCGGACCGCGGAATCAGCGCTCGCCCGGATCCAGCGTCGTGCGCCACGAGTACCTCGGTCGATAGCCCAACATTCGCCGCGCCTTGTCGATCGAGAGCAGCGTCTCGAACTCCCCGAGCTCCGAGCGCACCGGGACGCCGGGAAAGGCCCGGGCCATCAACTGGCCGCTCGGCTGCCGCATGACCGTATCCGCGGCGGCGATGATGAACTCATCGGCCCCGGTGACGTCCGCCTCGAGGGCGAGGCGGCAGGCCTGGGCGACGTCGCGGCTGTCGACCCAGCTCCACAGGTTCCACTTGCGCAGCTCCGGGTCCGCCCAGAAGGAGGGGATCGCCGCATAGTCCGGCTCCTCGAAGATATTGGAGATCCTCAGCCCGATGAAGCTGGTGCCGGGGTTCCAGCGATGCATCTCACGCGCGATCTGCTCGCACAGGACCTTGGCGAGCGCGTAACCGGTCTCGGGTGCCAGCGGGTGCTCCTCGGTGATCGGCGCGAACACCGGGGGCGTGCGCGTCAACGGCAGCCCGAAAGCGGTCTCGCTCGATGCCCAGACGACCCGCGCGAGGCCGAACAGCGTCGCCGCGCTGAACACGTTGTAGGTGGTCATGAGGTTGGTTTGGAACGTGACCGCGTCCGGCGCCAGGCCCGGAGCCGGGATGCCGGCGAGGTGGACGACGGCCTCCGCGTCGCCGAGCGGCGAGCGCCGACGATCGACGGTGCCGGCGGCGCGCCGCAGCGCGTCGACCGCCTGCCCCAGGTCATTGAGATCGGCCTTGAAGAAGTGGCCGAGCGGTTCCCCCGGCGGCACCAGATCGACGTTCATAACGGTGTAGCCGTGCTCGATCAACTCCCGGACCACCGCGCGTCCGGCCTTGCCACTTCCGCCGGTGACGACGATGCTTCTCATCGCGCTGGACCCGTCCTCCTGGTCGGCACCGAACGGGGCCGCCCCTCCGTGACGTTCTGCTCAGGCCGGGCGAGGTCTCGTCGTACCTGATCACCGGAATGGCCCCGACCTGCTCACGCGCTATGGGTTGGTCGGCGGGTTGCCGGGCACGACCACGAGGAACGTGCAGCCATCGGGCGTCGACGGCTGATGCTCGGTGCCCGGCCCGTAGTGGATGTAGGTGCCGGGACCGGACGGGCCGTTCTGGTCGACGAAGGTGCCGTCCAGGATGTAGACGTACTCGCCGTTCGGGTGCCGATCGACGTCCGGACGCCGGA
>JALYGH010000069.1 GCA_030777205.1 Chloroflexota bacterium | reverse complement strand
GGTAGGCTTGGCGCCGGCCCACGCCGCGAGCCCGGTTGGCGAGCCGAGCGATTCGCGCGGCCGCCGCGGCGGGCGTTCGCGGCGGGTCTTCCGCCGATCGATCGTACGCCGCATCTCGCCCTCGATGAGCGTGAAGTCGGCCGACGAGAGCAGGTGGACCTGCCCCTGGAACGCGAGCGGCCAGTCCTCGGGCGCCCAGCGCTTGATGTACAGCAGGCGCGGCGCGAGCTGGTCGGCGTCGATGTACTCGTACTGCTGGAGGATCACGTTCGGCCGCGTCCGCACACGCCACGGCGAGACGTCCGGCTTTCGTTCGGTGTTCAGCCAGATCGGCGCGTGATCCTCAAAGAAGGTCGAGGTGACCGTGACGGTCGCGGGGAACACGCGCAGGCCGCTGACGTAGTAGAGGATGCGGTCGCCGCTCGCCATCCGCTCGGCCTTCTTCCGATGCCGCGCCTTCAGCCCGACGAGATCGAACCCGCGCGAGCGCGTGATGTCGAAATTCTCGGGCGTCATGACGATCATCCAGTGACTGCCCGGCATCGGCGACGTTGCCTCCAGGCGCGCGATGCGCGCGGACGGGAGCTCGACGTCGCCACTGGCATCGCCCGGGCCCCTTTCGCGCAGGGTACCATACCGGCCGCCCGGGGCGTCAAACGCGCGACCTCGCCGGGAGGTGCCTGCGAGGGAATTGGGAGGGTGGTCGAGGGGCCAGGCGAACGGAGATGCAGCCGGAGCACGGTGGGGCCGATGCGCTACCCTGCCGCGAGGCCCGGTGAGGCCGAGGTGACCTCGCGATGATCGTCGATGGCCACGCCCATGCTTTCCCCTACCTGGGCGGCGCTTCCGGCTTCCCCTCGGCCGAGGATCACGTCCGGGCGCTCCAGCGGCACTTCACGACCCATCCGCAGGGCGCCCGGCGCGTGAGCGACAACCAGCTCGTCACCGAGCCGACCCTCTGGGACGGTAAGACGCCGGGCTTCGCGGGCCTGCTCGACGTCAACTTCCGGGTGGGGAAGTTCGGCCGCTTCGAGTGGGAGAATGACGGCGTCGCCTACTACATCCAGTGGCTGCCGCCCCACCTCGAGGACAACGAGGCCCGTCCGGAGCGGATGCTCGCCCAGATGCAGTACGTCGGCGTCGATCGGGCGATGCTCCAGCGCGGTCGGATGTACGGGTTCGTCGACGAATACCTTGGCGAGATCGTGCGCCGGTACCCCGACAAGCTGCGCGGCTGCCTGGCGGTCGAGGAGAGTGAGCTCAACGACGAGCGCCAGATCGAGCACCTCCGCCGCTGCGTGCTCGACCTCGGGCTGACGGCGCTTTACTTCGACAACGACACCTTCTGGTCCGGCGCTCGCGGCGCCGACTTCGGCGCGCCGCCGTACGTCCCCTTCTGGGAGGCGGTCGAGGCGCTGGGCATCCCGGTCCTCTGGGACATCCGCTTCCCCCAGCGGCGCACCCACGCCGATTACCTGGGCGAGGTGGCCCGACTGCACCGCTTCGTGCGCCAGTTCCCGCGCATCCGCTCCGTCCTCACCCACGGCCTGCCGGCCCACGCATTCGCGGACGGCCGCTTGCCGGACGAGGTCGTGGCGCTGCTGCGCGAGCCGAACCTGACCCTCGAGCTGCTGTTCCCCCTGCTGTACGGCGCGACCTGGGACTACCCGTACGCCGAGGCGCGGCCGATCATCCGCGAGCTGTACGCGAAGCTCGGCGCGAGCAAGCTGCTCTGGGGCTCCGACATGCCGAACGTCGAGCGGAGCTGCACCTACCGCCAGAGCCTGACCTACCTCTCCCGCTACTGCGACTTCATCCCGTCCGGCTACCTGGACGGCATCGTCGGCGCCAACGCGGACGAGCTGTACTTCAGCCTGGCGCCGCGCTTCGCGTAGCCACTGCTACACCCGAAGCCGCGGGTCCAGCGCGTCGCGGAGGGAGTCGCCGAGCAGGTTGAAGGCGAACACGGCCGACGAGATCGCCAGCCCCGGCGCGAGCGCCAGCCAGGGCGCCTGCTCCAGGAACTGAACGCCCGCCCCGCGCAGCATCAGGCCCCAGGCGGGCGTCGGCTCGGCCACGCCGAGGCCGAGGAAGCTCAGCGACGCCTCGGCCAGGATCGCCTGCCCGAGGAATGCGCTCAGCAGGATCAGGTACGGCGCCACCACGTTCGGCAGCATGTGTCGGAACACGATCCGGAAGTCGCCGACGCCGACGCAGCGAGCCGCCTCGATGTACTGCATCTCGCGGAGCGTGAGGCCGCTGGCGCGGATCACGCGGGCCACGCGCGGGACGATCGGGAGAGTGATCGCGATGATCACATTGACGATGCCCGTCCCCAGCGCCGCGACGACGGCCACGGCGAGGATGATGACCGGAAAGGAGATCAAGACGTCCATGACGCGCTCGAGCAGGAGGTCCGTCCAGCCGCCGAAGTACGCCCCGATCAATCCGAGCGCCGCCCCGAGCGAGCAGCCGACAATCGAGGCGGTGAACCCGACCAGCAAGGCCGTCCGCGAGCCGTAGAGGATGCGGCTGAAGACATCGCGGCCGAAGGGGTCGGTGCCGAGGATGTGCTCGGCGCTCGGCGGCTCGAGCTGATCGAGGAAGCTCGTCTCGAGCGGGTCGTAGGGCGCCACAATCGGCGCCAGGAGCGCCACGAGCAGCATCAGCAGGATGATGGCCCCGCCGATGAAGCCGATTGTCCGCCGCCGGGCGAAAGTGCCGATCGACGCCCACCAGGAGCGCCGCCGGGCCGGCCGGCGCGCGGCGGATCGAGCGGCGGCGAGGTCGCCTACGTTCGCGGCGTCGGCCATGTAACCCATCCCCAATGCATGCGGCGATCCACGTCGGCGACGGTGCCCATCACCGGTAGCTGATCCGTGGGTCGAGCCAGGCGTAGAGCAGGTCGATCAGGAAGTTGACGATCACGAAGACGGCCGCCACGAGCAGGATGAGCGCCTGCGTCATCGTGTAGTCGCGGCGCAGCACGGCCTCGACCATCAGCTTGCCGATGCCGTTCAGGTTGAATACCTGCTCGGTCACCAGTAGCCCGCCGAGCAAGAATGCGAACTCCAGGCCGATGACGGTCACGACCGGCAGGAACGCGTTGCGCAGGGCGTGGCGGCCGACGACCAGCGACTCGCCGAGGCCCTTGGCACGGGCGGTGCGCACGTAATCCTCGCGCATCACTTCGAGCAGCGTCGAGCGGGTCATGCGCGTCACCACCGCCGAGTAGCGATACCCGACCGCCAGGGCCGGCCAGATGAGCTGGGACAGGTTCTCGACCGGGTCCTCGGTCAGCCGGGTGAAGGTGAGCGGCGGCGAATAGCCGAACGTGATCAACAGGATCAGGATCAGCACGATCCCGAGCCAGAACGACGGGATCGCCAGCCCGGCGATGCTGAAGACGCGGACGGCGTAGTCGACCCAGGTGTCGTGCTTGACGGCGGCCAGGACGCCGAGCGGGATCGCCAGGACGCTGGCGATGATCGTGGCCATGACCATGAGCTGGACGCTGAGCTCGAGGCGGATCAGGATTTCCTGGATGATCGGGCGGCCGGTCCACATTGAGAGGCCGAAGTCGAGGCGGACCGCACCCCAGATCCACTCGACGAACTGCTGGGCGAGCGGCCGATCCAGCCCGAGGCGGGCGCGCTCCTGCTCCAGCACCTCCGGCGCCACGTTCCCGCCCTCGCCGGCCAGCTTGAGCTGCACGACGTCGCCGGGCACCATCCGGAGCAGGACGAACGTGATGACCGCCACGCCGAGCAACGTGGGGACCATCAGCAGCAGTCGGCGCGCGATGTACCGTTGCACCGGGCGCTCGGGCTAGCCGGCCAGCCAGACGTTGCCGAGGTCCTGGTTGATGTAGTGCGAGGGGAGCGCCCGCCATCCCTTGACCTGGGCCGAGTGCGGGATAATCCGCTGCCACCAGATGAGCGGCAGGACGTACGCCTGCTCGCCGATCAGCCGCTCTTCGAGCTTCCAGATCAACTGCTTGCGCTGCTCCGGGTCCGACTCGCGGGACTGCTGGTCGAAGAGCTGGTCGACCTCGGGATCCTTGTAGCGGCCGTAGTTCGTCGGGCTGCGGTCGGCCGAGACGAACTTCGACATCTGCAGCTCCGGGTCGTCGACGTAATCGGCCAGGAAGTCGATGCTCACGTCGAAGTTACCGTTCCGCTGGTTGGAGATGTACTGGTTCGTCTCGAGCTGCTGCTGGGTCGCGTTCAGGCCGATCTTCCGCCACTGGTCGATCACGAACACGCCGACCGTCTCGTACGGATTCGGGGTGTCGCGGTTGGTGATGGTGATCTCGAAGCCGTCCGGCACGCCGGCCTCGCGCAGCAGCCTCCGCGCCTCGTCGCGGGCCGCGTTGATGTCCCGGCCGAAGCCGGGCAGCTTCTCGAGCTCGGCGTCCGGCCGGGAGAACGGCCCGCCCGGTCGGAGCAGGCCGCCGACCGGCTTGACGAAGGTGATCTTCGACAGGGCGTTCGAGCCCTCCCAGCGGTCAATCGCCAGCGTGAGCGCGCGGCGGACGCGCGGGTCGTCGAACGGCTGCTTCTCGGTGTTGAAGACGGCCAGCAGGACGGTAATCCAGGGGCTCTCCTGGACGACGATCTGGTCGCCGAGGGCGCGGACGAGGTCGTCGCGCTGCGGCGGCGTGAAGCCGCGGAACTCGATCGCCGCGCGGCCGCCGCGGATCGCCGCGACCTGGGCGGCCGCCTCGCGGATGAATGTCGCGCGGAACCCGTCCAGATAGGGGCGGCCTTGCACGAAGTAGTTCGGGTTCTTCTTGCCGACCCAGTGCGAGCCCGGCACGTACTCGACGAAGGTGTAGGGGCCGGAGCCCATGATGTTCTTCTCGTACCAGCGCGGGTCCTGGGCGAGCTTGTCGGCGCTGAAGATGTAGTTCCAGGGCGACGCGATCATGTTCATCAGCGACGCCGACGGGTACTTCAGCTTGAAGACGACGGTAAGCGGATCGGGCGCGTCGACGCTCTGGACGGCCGCGAACGACGCCTTGCGGGCGCTGACGACGCCCTCCGGCGGCGCGATGATCTTGTCGTAGCTGGCCTTGACGTCCCTGGATGTGAGCGCCGAGCCGTCGTGGAACTTCACCCCGTCGCGCAACCTGAACGTGTACGTCAGCCGGTCGGGGGAGATGTCCCAGCGCTCGGCCAGGTCGCCGACGATCTCCGGATACGTGTCCTGGTCGAACCTGACCAGCAGGCTGTAGTGGGGCGCCGTCGGGTGGAGCATCGCGAAGGTGGTTTCGCGATGCGCGTCGAACGATGGCGGCTCGGCGGAGACGATGAAGCTCAGTTCGCCGCCGGGGCGCGGGGTGCCGCCAACGTCGACCTTGGCAGCAGGCTTGGCGTCGGTCGGCTTGGCCGCGTCGGCCGGCTTGGCGGCCTCGGCGACCTCGGCCGGCTTCTGGGCCGGCGCCTGTTGCGCGGGGCTATCTGTAGTCGGCTTGCTCTCGGACGGCTTCGAGGGCGCGGCAGCGGGCGAGCAGGCGGCGGCCATCGCCGCCAGGGACGTGACCAGGAAGGATCGACGCGTCAGGTTCACCGTGGCACTCCTCGCCTTATCGGCACATCATCGGGCCAGGGGTAGCACCGTGCCGGCTCGGCCGGGGTACGAATGGCTCCTCGGGGCCGGTCGGGCTACGTGGACAGTGGACATATTAAGCACCGTGACGTGGGTGTCAAGCATTGCGCATCCGAAACCTTGCGTCGCGGCGCCGGGCCGACCGCTCCTACCACGCTCTCGCCCCTGGCCGCCCGGTGCTGCGCGGCTCCCGGCGGCGTCCACCCGAGGCAACCTCGCCGGCAACCCCGGGGCAAGCCCGTGGCCTTTCCCGGCGACGCCCCCGGCGGAATCGACCGGGCTATACTGGCCACCGTCTGGCCAGGCACCTACCCAATCGATCCTCGGCCAGCTTCGAGAGGAGAACGGGAATGCGTCGTGTCCTGGCGCTTGCCCTGGCGTGCTCGTTGGTCGTCCTCCTGGGGCGGCCCGTCTTCGCGGCCGAACCGCTAGCCGAGACGACCGCATCGCCGGTCGACCAGGCCCCCGCGATCCGCTCGTTCGAGTCGGCCCACTACGGCCTGGTCGGCACGGTGAAGTTCGACGGCGTCACGATCGACGTGCTCGGCGAAGGGGATCTCGCCCTGCCCGATCAGCAGCGCGGCTCGTTCAAGTTCGGCCCGGTCACGGCGGAGGTCGTCATGACCGACGACAACGTCTACACGCGGACGCGCTTCGATCCAGTCTGGTCGCGGCAGCCCGCCACCGAGCCGCTGTCGGTCGGGCCGATCAGCGCGTCGGAGCTTACGCGGCTGGGCCGCGACGTGCGGCTGATCGGCACCGAGCGGGTCGGCGGCGTCGAGACGGTGCACTACTCGACGGCGATCGACTTCCAGAGCGTGCTCGGGCCGCTCCTGCCGGTCATCGACGACCCGGAGGTGAGCGAGGCGTTGCGGTCCCTGACCGGCACGGTCGACGTCTGGGTCGGGGCCGAGGACCGGCTGGTACGCCAGGAGCGCGTCGTGCTGTCGATTCGCCTGCCGGCGATCGAGCCCGGCGGCGACCTGCTCACGGCGACCGTGGACTTCACCCTCGCCTACAGTCAGCTCAACGAGCCGGTGACGATCTCCGCGCCGCCGCGGAACGACCCGAGCCCGATCCGGACGCCCCGGCCGGACGTCGTGCCGGTCACTGGGTCGCCCGGCGCCGCGGCCGGGGCCGGCC
>JALYGH010000068.1 GCA_030777205.1 Chloroflexota bacterium | reverse complement strand
CCTCCAGTTGCCCGCGCTCGGCACCGAGCCGATCAAGGGCGGACCCGCGCGAGGGCAGGCGTCACGTCGGGGCGCCACCGACCGGCGACGATGCACGTCGCCGGCGAGCCGCTCAAGGGCCCGCGGTGGTCAGGGAGACAAAAAGTGACCACCGCGGATCCAAAGGCAGGCCCGGGTGGTCGCTGTCCTTCGGCCGCATTCCCTACGCTCGTCCTCCGCCGGCGGCGCTCAGCGCCCCGGGCGGCTTCCCGAGATCAGGTTCGAGGGGTTGGTGGGCCTGACCCCGCCTCTCAGCTGCTCGCTCCCCCTGCGTACCGGTCGCGTCTTCAGTTGTCGGTGGGAGTATAGCAGCCCCGCATCGCCGCCGCGATTACGCCACCGCCCGCGCTGCCGAGTCCGCGCTAGACGACCCCCTCGCCCTGGAGTCGCTCGACGGTGGCGTCGAATGCCGCCACCGTCCGCTCGACGTCCTCATCGTCGTGGACGGCCGAGACGATCAGTTGCGTGCCGGACGGGTCGACCCCGCCGAGCTGCATCGCGGCGCGGAACTTCAGCCCGAACTCGCGAGCACCGACCTTCGGCGTGATGGCGACCGGGATCATCGAGCGCCAGCCGTCCGCCGAGCCCTCGACTCCGCGCCGCCGCAGCACCTCGCGGAAGCCGGCCCGGATCTTGTCCGCCGTGGCGGCCGCCCGGTCCTGGACCGATGGATCCCTGACGATCTCGAGGCAGGCGACGCCGGCCGCCGCCGAGACGGGATTGGCGTTGTACGTGCCGGGGTGGGCGATCCGCTTGAAGCGCTGCGACTGGTTGTCGTCGTGGAAGTCGAACAGCTGGACGATGTCGGCGCGGCCACAGACGGCCCCGCCTGGGTAGCCGCCGGCCAGGATCTTCGCCAGCGTCGTCAGGTCCGGCGTCACGCCGAACCATTCCTGGGCGCCGCCGGGTGCGTAGCGGAAGCCGGTCACCACCTCGTCGAAGATGACGAGCGTGCCGTGCTTGTGGGCCGTCTCGATGACCTGCTTCGCCCAGGTCTCGTCCAGGCCGTTGCACCAGATGATGACCCCGGCCACGTCACCCTTCGCGCACTCGCGATCGAGCGCCGCGACGTCCTTGTCCGGGATGCCGGTGACGGTGTCCTGGACCGCCTTCGGGATGCCGACCGAGATCGGCACGTCCCAGGGCGGCAGCATCGCCACGGCGGCATAGTCGTGCCAGCCGTGGAAGTGCCCCTGGACCTTGACGATCCGGTCGCGGCCGGTGAAGGCGCGGGCCAGGCGCATCGCCATCATCGTCGCCTCGGTGCCGGACGAGGTGAACTTGACGGCCTCCGAGGACGGCACGATCTCGTTGACCAGCTCGCCCCACCGTACCTCCAGCTCGTGCGAGGCGCCGTAGTGGCTACCCTTCTGGGCCTGCTCGACGACGGCCTCGGTGACGGCCGGGTGGCAGTGTCCCAACAGCAGCGCGCCGTGCCCGCCGAAGTAGTCGACGTACTCGTTGCCGTCGACGTCCCACTTGCGGCTGCCCCGTGCGCGCGTGACGTAGATCGGGAACGGCGTGGCGTAGCGGCTGTCGTGGGTGACGCCGCTCGGGAACGTCTTGGTGGCGCGCTCGTACAGCGCCGCCGAGCCGGCCATCCGCTCGTACATCTCCTCGTCGATGGTCATCCGCCTCGCATCGGTCGCCATGCGGCTCGCCTCCGGCGCCACGCGCCTCACTAGCTGGAGTTTCGTGCGGGCGATGATAGCAGAGGCGTGGACGCCATTCCTGCCCGGGGCATCCTGCTGAGGCCAACGTTCCGCCGAGATCAGCCTCGGTGACGGGCGCCCGGGTGGGAATCGGCTTGCGCGAGGGGCCCCGCGCGTGTTGAATAGCTCTCGGCACGTCCCACGCTGAATCGATCGGAATGACAGGAGGGGTCGACATGGCCACCCAGCAGCTGAGGATCGGGTTCGTTGGCGCCGGCGGCATCGTCAGGACCCGGCACGCGCCCGGGCTGCGCGAGATACCGGGCGTCGAGTTCAAGGTCGTGGCGAACCGGAGTAGGGAGTCGTCCGAGCGGGCCGCCCAGGAATTCGGGATCGAGCGGACCGCAAACGACTGGCGCGAGGTCGTCGAGGCGAACGACGTGGACGCCGTCTGGATCGGCACCCACCCGTACATGCACCGCGAGATCACCGTCGCCGCGCTCGAGCACGGCAAGCACGTCTTCTGCCAGGCCCGCATGGCGATGGACTACCAGGACGCCAGGGCGATGTGGGAGGCGACCGAGAAATCGGACCGGACGACGATGCTCTGCCCACCGCCCCACTACATGTACGGCGATCGGGTCATCCGGCGGATGCTGCGCGAGGGGTTCGTCGGCACGCCGCTCAATGTCCTGGTCCAGTCGTACGCCGGCCCGTACGCCGACCCGACCAAGCCGCGCC
>JALYGH010000067.1 GCA_030777205.1 Chloroflexota bacterium | reverse complement strand
GTGCTGGAGAACGGCGAGCTGAAGCTCCAGTTCCGCCCGGCCGAGGGCGCGTTCGTCGTGACCTACTACGAGCACACCCTCCCGGTCGCCCCGCGCTCCTACGCGGCCGTGCTGACCGTCGTCTCCGAGCGGCTGGCGACTCGGCTCGCGCCGGACGACGCGCACCTGATCGAGCTGCAGAGCATCCTCACCTCGATCAACAACCTGCCGACGCGCGCGGAAGTCGAGCCGGCCCGGATCCAGGAGCGGAACCGCGAGAAGGAGGTCGTCAAGCGCCGGCTCGCCGCGCTCGTCGAGTCCGCGCCCGACATTCGGGTCGAGATCGAGGCCGAGGTGGAGCGGCTGAACGGGACGCCGGGCGAGCGGCGCTCCTTTGACGCGCTCGACCTCGTGCTGCGCGACCAGGCGTATCGGCTGGCGTTCTGGCGGGTGGCCGCCGAAGAGATCAATTACCGCCGCTTCTTCGACATCAACACCCTCGCCGCGCTGCGGATGGAGAACCCGGTCGTCTTCGCCGAGACCCATCGCTTGATCTTCCGCCTGCTTGGCGAGGGCATGCTGACCGGTCTGCGAATCGATCATCCGGATGGGCTGTGGGATCCCGAGCAGTATTTCTTGCGCCTCCAGGCCGCCTACCGGCACGTCACGGGGCAGCCCCCCCCGCCCAATGATCCGCCGTTCACGGCCGAGGACGTCCGCGCCTGGGACGCCGCGATGGGCCGCCCGCTCCTCGACACGGAGCCCGACGAGACGCCGCATGGCGGGCCGTCGACGCCGCCTGCCGTCCGGATTGGAGGCGGCTCGCCGCAGCCAGACCGTCCGCTGTACGTCCTCGCCGAAAAGATCCTCGCCAAGGACGAGCCGCTGCCCGAGGAGTGGGCGGTGTGCGGCACGACCGGCTACGACTTCATGAACGTGCTCGGCGGCATCTTCGTCGACGGCGGCGCTCGGCGCCGCTTCGACGACTTGTACGCGCGCTTCATCGGCGAGCGCATCGACTTCAACGACCTCGTCTACCAGTGCAAGCTGACGATCATGCGGACCAGCCTGGCGAGCGAGGTGAACGTCCTGGCGTCACAGCTCAACCGGCTCTCGGAGGCCGACCGGCGCTCGCGCGACTTCACGCTCCAGGCCCTCAGCAACGCCGTCCGCGAGGTGATCGCCTGCTTCCCGGTCTACCGGACGTACATCACCGGCCAGCCGGTCACGGAGCGCGATCGGTGCCAGGTCGACGTGGCCATCGCCTGGGCGCGGCGCCGCAATCCGGCGATGGAGCCGACCGTCCTCGATTTCCTGCGCGACACGCTGCTGCTCCAGCCGCTCGAGGGACCGGAGGCGGAGCGGATGCGCGCGGCCCAGCTCCGATTCGTCATGAAGTTCCAGCAGACGACCGGCCCGGTGACAGCCAAGGCGGTCGAAGACACCGCGTTCTATCGCTACAATCGCCTGGTCGCCCTGAACGAGGTCGGGGGCGAGCCGGAGGCGTTCGGCGTCTCGGTGGCGGCGTTCCACCGGCACAACGGCGAGCGGCTGCGCACCTGGCCGCACACGATGTTGGCGACGTCGACCCACGATACGAAGCGCAGCGAGGACGTCCGCGCGCGGATCGCGGTCCTGTCCGAGCTGCCGCGCGAGTGGGGTGCCGCCGTGAGCCGCTGGGCGCGGCTGAACCGCCGCCACAAGCAGCGCGTGGTCGGGCAGCCGGCTCCCTCGCGCAACGACGAGTACCTGCTCTACCAGGTGCTGCTCGGCGCCTGGCCGTTCGGGCGGCTGGAGGGGAAGGCGCGCGAGACGTTCGTCGGGCGCATCCAGGAGTACATGACCAAGGCGACCAAGGAGGCGAAGGTCCGCACGAGCTGGATCAACCCGAACGAAGGGTACGACGCCGCCGTGCGGGACTTCGTGCGCCTGATCCTCGACGAGCGCGAGAGCCTCGCCTTCCTGGCCGACTTCGCCGCGCTCCAGGCACGAATCGCCGAGGCCGGCGCCATCAATAGCCTGGCCCAGGTGCTGTTGAAGCTGACGGTGCCCGGCGTGCCGGACGTGTACCAGGGCAACGAGCTGTGGGATTTCAGCCTGGTCGACCCCGACAACCGACGTCCGGTCGATTACAAGCTCAGAGCACGGCACCTCCGCGACCTCGGTCGGGTGGTTGGGCGGGCCGAGAAGGCCGGTGCCGGACGAGCGGCCCCTCCACCCCTCCAGGATCTCGCGCGGTCACTCGTCGCGCAGTACGAGGACGGGCGGATCAAGCTGTACGTCACCTGGCGGACGCTCCGGTTCCGCCGCGACTGTCCGGAGCTGTTCGAAGCGGGTTCCTACGCGGCACTCGAGGCGGCCGGCCGCCGGCGCGACAACGTCTGCGCCTTTTCGCGCGAGTATGGCGAAGAGCGGATCGTGGTGGCGGTGCCCCGCTTGGTCACGGGGCTGCTGGCGGCCTTCCCATCCAAGGACGTCGAACAAAGCCAGCACCCAGGGTCTCCCGATGCCGGCGGGCTAGAGAGCCCCCGAGCATCGACGGGTGGGGGGGCGCGCGGTCCGTTCCCGGCCGGTGCCTGGGGCGATGACCAGCTCCTCCTGCCGGATCCGCCGGGCACGCGCTACCGCAACCTGTTCACCGGCGAACGACTGGAGACAACGGAGACGGCCGGCGCTGCCGGTCGGGCGAAGTCGGCGCTGCCGCTCGGCCGGCTCTTCGCCGATTTCCCCGTGAGCCTGCTCCACCGGGAGATTTCATGACCGACATGACGTCGCGCCGCGCCGAGCGCGCGGCGGGCATCCTGCTCCACCCGACGTCCCTCCCCGGGCCGCACGGCGTCGGCGACCTCGGGACGGCGGCGTACCGTTTCGTCGACTTCCTGACGGCCGGGCGCCAGACGCTCTGGCAGATCATGCCGCTCGGGCCGGTCGGCCTCGGCAACTCGCCGTACGCCTCGAGCTCGGCGTTCGCCGGTTCGCCCCTGCTGATCGCGCTCGAGGAGCTGGCCCGGTGCGGCTGGCTCGACGAGGACGACCTGCGCGGGCCGGACTTCCCGCCCAATCGAGTCGACTACGAGGGGGCCGGGCAGTTCAAGCGAGAGAAGCTCGGCGTGGCGTTCGAGCGATTCCGCGAGCGCGCGTCGGACGACGCCCGGGCTGCGCTCGCCGAGTTCCGCGAGCGCGAGCGCGGCTGGCTCGACGACTACGTTCTGTTCGCCGCGCTCAAGGAGCGGCGCGACGGCGCCTGGTGGGAGTGGCCGGCCGAGCTGGCGCTCCGCGAGCCGGCGGCGCTCGACCGAGCCCGCCGCGACCTGAGCGACTCGGTCGCCTTCCAGGAGTTCGTGCAGTGGGTCTTCTGGAGTCAGTGGGGCCGGCTCCGCCGCTACGCGAACGAGCGCGACATTCGGATCGTCGGCGACATCCCGATCTTCGTCGCCCAGGACAGCGCGGACGTCTGGGCCCACCGCAGCAACTTTCACCTAGACGAGCAGGGCCAGCCGACCGTCGTCGCCGGCGTCCCGCCGGACTACTTCAGCCCGACCGGCCAGCGCTGGGGCAACCCGCTCTATGAATGGGATCGCCTGGCCGAGACGGGGTACGCCTGGTGGATCGACCGCTTCCGCGCGACGCTCGAGCTCGTCGACCTGATTCGGATCGACCACTTCCGCGGCTTCCAGGCGTACTGGGCGGTGCCGGCCGAGGAGGAGACGGCGCTGAACGGCCGCTGGATGCCCGGGCCGGGCCAGAAGTTCTTCGCGGCGGTGCGCCACGCCCTTGGCGAGCTGCCGATCGTCGTCGAGGACCTCGGCGATATCACCCCGGACGTGATCCGGCTGCGCGAGGCGCTCGGCTTCCCGGGCATGAAGGTGCTCCAGTTCGCGTTCGGAGAGGAGGCCCAGCGCGAGGTCCCGACCGGCGAGAACCCGTACCTGCCGCACAACTACGAGGAGAACTGCGTCGTCTACTCCGGCACCCACGACAATGACACGACGGTCGGCTGGTACGCGAGCCGCGACGAGCCCGAGCGCCACGCCGTCCGTCGCTACCTCGGCCGGAATGGCGACGACATCGCCTGGGACTTCATCCGGCTGGCGCTGTCGTCGGTGGCACGCTACGCGATCGTGCCACTCCAGGATGTGCTCGGGCTTGGGTCGGAGGCGCGGATGAACGTACCCGGCCAGCCGGCGGATAACTGGACCTGGCGCTACCGCGAGGACCAGATCGCCCGGTGGCACCCGGAGGCCCTCGCCGACATGACGGCGACCTACGGGCGCTGGCAGGCGCCGGAGGACGAGGACGCGGCCGACGAGCAGGAAGAGGCGGACGATGCGTGACGCCGTGCGGCGCGAGGCTGGCCCCGCGGCCGGGGGGTTGGGGGGTCGGCCGTGGCGCCTCGACCTCGGCGCGAACGTCGTCGATGACGGCGTCCGCTTCCGTGTCTGGGCGCCGAACGCCAGGCACGTTGACGTGACGTTGCTCGTGCCGAGCGGGCCGGCGTACTACCCGCTGGCGGCCGAGGCGGACGGCTACTACGCCGTGACCGTGCCGGGCATCGGGGCCGGCACTCGCTACAAGTACCGACTGGACGGCGGCATGGAGTACCCCGATCCGTGCTCGCGGTTCCAGCCGGAGGGGCCGCACGGTCCGTCCGAGGTGGTCGACCCGTCGGCCTTTCGCTGGACGGATGGCGACTGGACCGGCACCGGGCCGGACGGCCTGGTGATCTACGAGCTGCACGTCGGGACGTTCACGCCCGAGGGCACGTTCGACGCGATCATCCCCGAGCTGCGGGAGCTGACCGCGCTGGGCGTGACGGCCCTCGAGATCATGCCGGTGGCCGAGTTTCCGGGCCGGCGCAACTGGGGCTACGACGGCGTCAACCTGTACGCGCCGGAGTCGGCGTACGGGGGTCCGGAGGGGTTGCGGCGGCTGGTGGACGCGGCCCACCGGCAGGGTCTCGCGGTTCTGCTCGACGTCGTCTACAACCACTTCGGCCCGGACGGGAACTACCTGCGGGCCTACGCGACGGACTACTTCACCGACCGCCACACGACTCCCTGGGGCGACGCGGTCAATTATGACGGCCCGAACAGCGAGCACGTCCGCCACTTCGTGCTCCAGAACGTCCGCTACTGGCTTGAGGAGTACCACCTCGACGGACTGCGCCTGGACGCGACCCACGCGATCGTCGACACCAGCCCGCGCCACATCCTGGCCGAGATCGCCCGGGTCGTGCACGGCCTGTCGGGCCGGCGCGCCGTCGCGATCGCCGAGGACCACCGCAACGACGTGCGCCAGATCCGCCCGCCGACCGGCGACCGCCCCGGCCTCGGGCTCGACGGTGTCTGGTCGGACGACTTCCACCACGCGATGCGCACGTACCTGACGCCGGAGCGCGAGGGGTACTACGCCAGCTTCTCCGGCTCGCTCGCCGACGTGGCGCGGACGATCGAGGGCGGGTTCCTCTATCAGGGGCAGGCGGAGCCGCGCAGCGGCAAGCCGCGCGGCACGCCGGTCACCGACGAGCCTGCTCGCGCGTTCGTCTTCTGCACCGAGAACCACGACCAGGTCGGGAACCGGGCAATGGGCGAGCGGCTGGCGCACCTGGTCGACCGCGAGCGCTACCTGCTCGCCTCGACGGTGTTGCTCTTCGCGCCCGAGACGCCGCTGCTGTTCCAGGGCCAGGAGTTCGCCGCATCCACCCCGTTCCAGTTCTTCACCGAGCACAACGAGGAGCTCGGGAAGCTCGTTACCGCGGGGCGCCGCAACGAGTTCAAGAGCTTCTCGGCCTTTGCCGACCCGGCGCTCCGCGAGCGGATCCCGGACCCGCAGGCCGAGGCGACGTTCCACCGCTCGACGCTCGTGCTAGAAGAACGCGAGCGCCACCGCGAGGTCTACGAGCTGTATCGGTCGCTCTTGCACCTCCGTCGCGATGACCCGGTCCTGCGCGCGCAGGACCGCCTCGCCACCCGAGCGCAGGCAGTGGGCGACCACGTCCTCCTCGTCACTCGAACGCACGGCGGGGCGGTACGGTTGCTCGTCACCAACTTCGGGGACGTGCCGATTCGGGTCGGGAAGGGCGCCGTGTGGCCCTCGGAGCTGGTCGAGACGAGCAGCTGGCGTGCGCTCTGGGCGACGCCGAACGCCTCCCCGCCGTCGGGACCCCTCGGCGCCACGCCGGTCGAGATCCCCCCGCGCTCGGCGCGGATCCTCGCTCGCGACCCGGGCTAGATCCCTGGTGCAAGTGCAGCACGTGGCCGGGCCCGCGTCAACAGCCCTGCGCTCGGGTTTCCTTCTCGTAACGGCGGCACGGCGTTTGCATGTAACGGCCGTGTCATGAGCTGCGAGCTTCGTCCGAAAATCGTCATCGTCAGTGACGACGGGGATTTCCTCGCGCTTGCCGCCGAGGTGCTCCGCGACGCGGGCTACGACGTGACGACCTGCGACCGGGCGCGCGAGTGCTACCGCGTCATCCGCGACGTGCGCCCGGACATCGCGATCGTCGACGCGAAGATGCGCGACGTCGACGACTGGCACGTCCTGACGCTGCTGCTGCTGGACCGCGAGCTGCGCTCGATCCCCGTGCTGGTCTCGAGCCAGCTTGGCGCCGATGCCGAGCTGCTGGAGCGCCGACTGCGCGAGCTGCGCTGTCGGCTCATCACCAAGCCGTTCACGGCCGAGGAGCTGCTGGAGACCGTGCGCGCGATGGTCGAGAGCCGCGGCGCGGCCTGATCGACGCCCGCGCGGCGTTCTCAGGTGCTCGACGCGACGCGGAGCACGTCCGGCCCGAGCAGGCGGCGAACGACGCCCAGGAACTCGTCGATGTCGAACGGCTTGAGCACGTAGGCATCCCCGTGCTCCACCAGACGGTCCCGGTTACGGTCGATCGTCGCGTGCGAGGCCGTGCAGACGATGACCGGGATGCCCCTGGTCGACGGGTCGGCCTTGAGGCGGTCGAACATCGTCCAGCCGACCTCTCGGAGGTTGCGGACGATGTCCATGACGACGAGGTCCGGCCGGCGCGTCTTCACGAAGGCGTGGCCGTCGTCCCAGTCGCGCCGGGTCGCGACGCAGAAGCCCTCGTCGTGGAGGAGCGACTGCATCAGCTCGAGGAACATCTCGTCGTCGTTGAACACGACGACGGAGCGGGTGGCCGATGACATCCCCGACTCGCCTCCCTGCCTGCCGCGGCTGCGCGCCTCGGTGGGCAGTGATGGTACCAGGAGGGCGGGGCGCGACGCCGCTAGCGCTCCGGGCGGGTCATCACCTCCAGCAGATGCCCGTCGAGGTCGCGGAAGTAGAAGCCCCGCCCGCCGCGGCGCGTGTTGATCCGCCCGTCCTCCGGGCTGCCCGGCCCGCTGCCGTATGGCCGGCCAGCCGCCTGCAGGCGCCCCAGGATCGCGTCGAACTCCTCGTCGCCGATGTAGAACGCGTAATGGTGGCTCTCGAACGCCTCGCGGTTGTCGAAGTCGAACGTCAGCGACTCGTTGACCCGCACCGGGGCGAAGTGCCCCTGCGGGCCGTCGTACCTGAGCCCCATGATCTCGGCGAAGAACCGGGCCGAGGCTTCCTTGTCCCACGCGGGGACGATGGTGTGGTCGAGGACGATCGCCATGGCCAACCTCCCGACCGGGAGCAGCGCTGCTCCCGCAATCCTCCTGCTCGGCGCCCCGGTCGTCGGCCGACCGGGGCGCCGTCAGCTCCTCCTACACATGCCTCGGCGGGGCGCCGCCCGTTATGGCGTGAGGACGATCTTGACGCAGTCGTCCTGCTTGTTGACGAACATCTCGTAGCCTTGGGGCGCGGCATCCAGCGGCATGCGATGCGTGATGACGAAGGTCGGGTCGATCTCCCCCTTCTCGATCCGCTCGAGCAGCGGGCGCATGTAACGCTGGACGTGCGTCTGCCCAGCCTTCATCGTCAGCGACCGGTTCATGAACGAGCCCATCGGGAACTTGTCGACGAACCCACCGTACACGCCGATGACCGAGACGGTGCCGCCGTTGCGGACGGCCATGATCGCCTCGCGCAGTGCGAGCGGCCGGTCGGTCTCCGCCATCAGCGCCTGCTTCACGCGGTCGTAGGCGTACACCGGCGTCGGCGAGTGCGCCTCCATGCCGACCGCGTCGATCACGGCATCCGGGCCGCGGCCGCCCGTCAGCTCCTTGAGCGCGTCGAAGATGTTGACCTTTTCGTAGTTGAGCGTCTCGGCGCCGGCCTTCTCGCGCGCCATCCGCAGCCGATACTCGAAGCGGTCGATCGCGATCACCCGCTCTGCGCCGAGCAGGTAGGCGCTCGCGATCGCGAACTGGCCCACCGGCCCGCAGCCCCAAACGGCGATCACGTCGCCCGGCTTGATGTCGCACATCTCGGCGCCCATGTAGCCGGTTGGGAAGATGTCCGAAAGGAACAGCACCTGGTCGTCCGGGACGCCGTCGGGCACGATGAGCGGGTTGACGTCGGCGAATGGCACCCGCGCGTACTCCGCCTGGCCACCGGCGTACCCGCCGGTCAGGTGCGAGTAGCCGTAGATGCCGGCCGTCGGGTACCCCCACAGGTTCTCGGCCATCGGGGCGTTCGGGTTGCTGTTCTCGCAGGACGAGTACAGCTCCGCCTGGCAGGCGAGGCAGGCCCCGCACGCGATCGTGAACGGCACGACCACCCGGTCGCCGACCTTCACGTTCTTCACCCCATTGCCGACCTCGACGACCTCGCCCATGAACTCGTGCCCGAGGATGTCGCCCGGTTCCATCGTTGGGACGAAGCCGTCGTACAGGTGGAGGTCCGACCCGCAGATCGCCGTCGACGTGATCTTGACGATCGCGTCGCGCGAGTTGATGATCTTTGGGTCCGGGACCTCCCGCACCTGCACGGTCTTTTTGGCCATCCAGCAGTTCGCCTTCATCGAGCTTCCTTTCCTTCGCCTCGCCGCGTCACCGGCCGGGAACGGTCTCCGGCGGCTGCGCCGGGTGCGGCTCGCCGGCGAGGCTGGCCTCCGATTGGATGACCTCGCCGAGCTCCATGATCTGCTTGAAGGCGCGCAGGTCGGCCGACATCTCCTGCGCGGGCTCCTTGCCGAACAGGGAGGCGACCGCCGCGCCGACCGCGCCGCCCGGGGGGTTGTAGTCCAGCTCGACGCGGACTTCCGTCCCGCGCCCGCCCGGCGCCCGCACGAAGCGCACCGCTCCAGCGTTCTCCACGTCCGAGCCCCCGACCGAGCGCCACGCGATCAGCTCGTTCGGGCGGTCCTCGACGATCTCGGCATCCCACTCGACGATCGTGCCGGCCGGGCCCCGCGCCTTCCAGTGAGAGCGCCCGTCGCCGCTCGCCTGCACGGATTCCAGGTGGTCCATGAAGCGCGGGAAGTTCTCGAAGCTGCGCCAGAACCTGTAGACCTCGTCCGGCGGCCGGTTGACCGTGATGGCCTTCGTCACGTGCCTGCCGCGGTCCCCCCCGCCGCGCTGCGCACGAGTCAGCCGCGTCGCGTCGTACAGGTCGAGTCCCGCGATCCCGGCGACGGCGGCCGTGGCCGCCACGAGCCGACCCCGTCCTTGATTCCTCCGGCCAAATATCGGGATCGGGCCGCGCCCTCGTTGCTGCGAGCTGAGGGCCGCGCCCAGCAGCGCCAGATCCATCGCGTCGCCGGCAACCCGCGCCCAGACCCAACCGGCCGGCCTCGGCCGCGACAGGATGCCGACGGCCGCGCCGAGCTCCCGCGCGCCCACCAGGCGCATGAGCGCGCGGTTCTTGGCGTCGTTCCGCACGCCGACCAGCCGCGCCACGGCGCCGGGCGTCACGACCTGGGCGAGCCCGAGGCCGACGCTGAACCAGCCCAGCCCCGTCGCGACGCGCTCGGCAGTGTCGTCGGTGGGGCGATTCCCCGACCTGCCGTACCCGTCCGCCCGGCCGTATTCGTCCGTCCGGCCGCGCGCGTGCGCGCCGGTCCGTTCACCACGATCCGTCAGTTCTCGTGTCACCGTGGCCACCTTCCTCTCCCGTTCAGCCCGAGCGAGGACGCCGCTGATCGCCGTCCGCGTCCCCCGCTGCGCGACGCAAGGCGTCGTCACGGGAAGAAGGCCGCCTCGTGCTGGCGGCCGTGGACGGCGGACGGGTGGAGGCGACGATCGCCTCCCGCGACCCATGTACGGACCGCTCGCAAGCCGGCCCCCTTAGCGTGCTGATGTCGCTCAATGGCAGCACGTCGGCGCATCACGCGTGCCAGCGGTCGGCGCTCGGGAGCGACTGCCGTGTCGGGAGGGCCGGTGGCCGGAAGATGTGCCGCCAGGCACGGACTGCTCGACGGTAGGCCCGAGGGGACGGTCGATGCAGACCATCGCGCTCATGACGGTCGACTGACGGCGCACACCGCATAGCTTCACCAGCATGCCCCAGCCCGAGCGCGAAGTTCGTCCGCCCCGAGGACGAGCCGATGATCGTGGAAGAGCTGATGGTCGACCTCTACGGCAGATCGGCGAACAGGTTATCAAATAGATTATCGAGAGGGTTATCAAAGGTGCCGGGGATCAGGTCGATCCAGTCCGCGACGATCACGGGCGCGCCCTCACGGTCGGCTAGCAGGTGGTCGGCCAGGTCCACCCTGAGCTCATCCTCGATCTCGGTCAGGACGAACGGCCGCACCGTACCGATCACGGTGACGCCGTGTCGTCCTCCAACTCCTCAATGGAGGCCAGGCCCCAGCCCGGCAGATCCTGCAGTCTACCGGCGTCGACGACCAGCAGGTCGTCGGAGAAGAGGTCGTCGAGGGACTCGATCGTGAGCGCGTGCGGCCCGATCACCTCGCCGATCGGGCCGCTCACCGTGATCGTCTGGCTGTAGTACCAGGACGGCTCGTCGAGGACCTCATCCACCGCCACGAGCTCTTGAGCGGATACCGGCCCGGCGAGGATCGGCAATGCAAGCAACGTCATCGCCGCCAGGATGCCGGCCATACCGATCGCCGCGATCCGTTGCCAACCGCTCGGTCGGCCCAGTTCGCGCTCCTGGCCGGTCCCGCGCTCACGATCCAGCCGCGTCCCTGCGCGCCAATCTATCGCACTCAGCATGTCCACCAAGACTCCTCCATGATCGCGATTGTCGCCGCATGGCGACAGGGCCGGCCAGACGCCGCCCTGGGAATGAATACGGACCGCGAGCGCGG
>JALYGH010000066.1 GCA_030777205.1 Chloroflexota bacterium | reverse complement strand
GCGTCGACGCGTCGTTCGGGATGCTGCGCGAAGCACGGCGACGGGCCCTCGACGGCGGGCTCTCTGTCCCCGTGCTCCAGGCGTATGCGGAGGCCCTGCCCGTGGCGGACGCCGCGTACGATCGGGTCATGGCGAATCACATGCTCTACCACGTCCCCGATCAGGTCCGGGCCCTGCGCGAGATGCGCCGCGTGCTCAGGCCCGGCGGCAGGGTGATCATGGCGACGAACGCGGCGGATCACATGGCGCGCCTACATGAGTTGCACTGCCAGGCCGCCGAAGCACTCGGCTACACGCCGACGACGAGGGTGGTGGACCGCTTCAACCTGGACAATCTGCCCCTCGTCCGCTCCGTCTTCCCGGACGCTGAACGTCGCATCCTGCCGAACGCGCTCATCTTTCCCAGCGTGGACGGCGCCCTGCAACACTACGCCTCGGGGATGATCGACGCGCTCCGCGAACGCCCGCCCAACGACAGCCACCGACCGAAGCTGCTCCGGCTGGTCAAGGCCCGCATCGAGATGATCATCGAGCAGGAGGGGGTTTTCCGCGTCCCAAAGGACGCGGGCTGCTTCATAGCGGGCGCCTGAACACCCGCGCCACGCCCGAGGCAGCGGACTTATCAGTCCAGAGCCGTCGGCGGCCTCGTGAGTGAGGACTATTAGTACTGCTCCGTCAGGTGTGACGCGCCCGTGATGATTGAGGTGGGTCGCGCTTCTGTCCGGTCGCGTACGCTGGCCTGGCAATGGGCAGGACGATCACGCCGGAGCTGGATGCCGAGGTTGCCGAGCGACTGTAAGGCTACGCGCTTGAGTTTCGACCGCTGTTTCCCCGCAGCGACCAGTTCAAGCAAGGGCGCGTCTACCTGCATGGGCTGCTGCTGGACGGGGAGCGGAAGTCGATCGAGCCGCTGAGTCGGCGGGTGCCGGGCGGCAACGAGCAGAACCTGCAGCAGTTCATCAACCAGAGCCCGTGGGATCCGGCGCCGATCCTAGCCGCGTATCGAGCCCGGATGGCGGCGGCGTTCGCGGCCGTGGACGGGGTGATCGTGATCGACGACACCGGGTTCCCGAAGCAGGGGAGGCACTCGGTGGGGGTGGCCCGCCAGTACTCGGGGACGCTGGGGAAGCGGGCGAACTGCCAGGTGGCGACCTCCCTGCACTACGCGAGCGGGCGTGGCGACTACCCGCTGGCGCTGCGGCTGTACCTCCCGGAGCCGTGGACAAGCGACCCCGAGCGGCTGAGGCAGGCGCGCGTCCCGTCCGACGAGCGCACCTTCAAGACCAAGTGGCAAATCGCGCTCGACCTGTTGGACGAGGCCCGGGCCGAGCGCCTGCCGCACGCGCTCGTGGTGGCCGACGCCGGCTATGGCGCCGTGACCGAGTTCCGTGACGGGCTCGACCAGCGCCAGGAACACTACATCGTCGGGCTGCTCGGCGAGGAGGTGGTCCTGACCGAGCCGCCCCGCTGGATCCCGCACGTCCCGAAGAGGGCCCGTGGCCGGCGACCGTCGCGTGCGTACCTGGCGGAGGACGGGCCGCGACCGGTGGCGATCCGCCCACTGGCCGAGGCCCTGGAGCGTACGACCGTCTGTTGGCGTGAAGGGACGAAGGGCAAGTTGGAGGCCGAGTTCGCCTGGGTCCGGGTCTGGCCGGCCCACCGGTGGGGGAACGGCGTCCCGGCCGATGCCATCCCGGACGCCGAGGTGACCGCCCGCTGGTTGCTGGTGGAGTGGCGGAAGGATGGGACCATCAAGTTCGCCCTCTCCAACCTGCCCCCGGACACCACGCTTGAGCAGGCGGTCGGCTGCTGGAAGGAGCGCTGGCAGGTCGAGCGCGGCTACGAGCAGCTCAAGGGCGAGCTCGGCCTCGACCACTTCGAGGGCCGCAGCTGGCCGGGCTTCCACCACCATGCTGCCATGACCTTCCTGGCCTACGGCTTCCTCGCCCTCGAACGCCAGCGCGCCCAGGACGCCCAGGACGTGGATGGCCTGCCGGACCCTGACACTTCGGCGCCGGGGGAAGCCCGGCGCGGCGCGTGACCCTGCCCGGCGTGCGCCGCGCCCTCCAGCGACTCCTCATGCCACCGTGCCGCTTCGCCTGCACCGCCTGCGCCTTCTACGCCCGCAGCGGTTACACCTAACGGCCCTGTGCTCGTGCTGGGCGCCACCGCTAGCGGCCACCCTCGAAGACCGTGTCGGTCAAGTGAAACGGTGACCAGCGTGCTGGCCAAACTCAAGACCACCCGCGCGCCCCGTCGAGCTACCGAGCGGGCGCGGGGCTGGTGCCGTTTCCCCGTAGCGTGGGGACTATCTCCGCAGCGATGCGCTCCAGGCCGCGATCACCGGCGGGTGTCGACGGCCAGTAGCAGACGAACTCCGTGACGCCCGCCTCGCGGTAGCGGCCCACGATCTCCAGGAACAGCTCGCGCGACTCCCACACCGCCGGTGCCCGCTCGTCGGCGAGGCGCGACACCAGCAGGGAGCGCCGAATCTCCCCGGCGTCGCGGCCGAGTGCCGCGCACTGCTCGTCGAGGAACCGATTGCGCGCTCGCATGTCGTCCAGCGTGCTCGACGAGTTCCAGGTGTCGGCATGGGCGGCGATGACCTTCAGCATCCGTGGCCCCTTGCCCGCTAGCACAAGCGGCGGGCGGGGCTGCTGAACCGGGGGCGGGCGCAGCGTGGCGCCCTCCGCATGGTAGTAGCGACCGTGGTAGGTCAACTCCCGATGGCGCAGCAACCCGTCGACGATCTCGACCACCTCGCGGAAGCGGGCCACGCGCTCGGGCGGCGGCGGGAACGAGATGCCCATCATCCGGTGCTCGAGCTCGTCATAGCCCGCGCCCAGGCCGAGCTCCAGCCGCCCGCCCGAGATGTGATCGACGGTGAGTGCTTCCTTCGCGAACAGGACCGGGTTGCGGAAGGTGATGCAGGTGACCGGGACGCCGACCCGAATGCGGGAGGTCAGCGCTGCCAGTGCTGCCAGACTGGTCCACCCCTCAAACCACGGCGTGGGCGGGCCGTACGGATTGACGTAGTGGTCGGCGGTCCAGAAGCTATCGAACCCCATCGCCTCGGCGCGTTGGCCGCGCTCGACCATCTCCGTCCATACGTTGGGGAGAGTAAGGATGCCGAGCCGGAGTTCATGCGCCATGCCTGCCTCCTGTGGCTGCACCCCTTCGCCCGCCCGGTCTGCCGGCGATCCGGCGGGGTGACGACTACATCCTGGCACGTTGC
>JALYGH010000065.1 GCA_030777205.1 Chloroflexota bacterium | reverse complement strand
ACGATGTCGAGGATCGTCATGCGCGGGTTCAGCGACGAGAACGGGTCCTGGAAGATCATCTGCATCTGGCGGCGCAGCGGGCGGAGCTGCTTGCGCCCGACCTTCGCCATGTCGACGACCGAGCCCTTCTCGGTCTTGAACAGGATCTGACCATCCGTCGGGTCGATCGCGCGGAGGACGCAGCGCGACGTGGTCGTCTTGCCGCAGCCGCTCTCGCCGACCAGCGCCAGCGTCTCGCCGCGCTTGATGAAGAAGTCGACGTCGTCGACGGCGCGGACGTGCCCGACCGTCTTCCGCATGAACCCGCGCCGGATCGGGAACCACTTGCGCAGCCCCTTGACGTCGAGGATGACGTCGTTCTTGATGCCGGACCTGCTCGTCCCATTGGTCGCGCCATTGGTGGTGGCGCTCCCGTCGCTCGCCATCGGCAGCGGCGTGCTCATCCGTGTACCCCCACCGGCGCCCCACCCGGCTGGCCCGGGATCCCGCCGTACAGGAAGCAGGCCGCCTCCTGGTTCTCGCCCACCTGGAGCAGCTCCGGCTCGAAACGATCGCACGTGCCCGGCATGAAATCGGGGCAGCGCGGGTAGAACGGACACCCCGTCGGGCGGTTGTACGGGTGCGGGATGCCGCCGCTGATCGTCGGGAGCTTCACCCGCGGCGCGGCCTGGACGCTCGGGATCGACTTCAGCAGCGCGCGGGTGTACGGGTGCTTCGGGTTGTGGAAGATGTCGTCGACCAGCCCCTCCTCGACGACCCGCCCGAGGTACATCACGACGACCACGTCGGCCATCTCGGCGATGACTCCGAGGTCGTGAGTGATCAGCATGATCGCCATGTTGTTCTGCTGCTGGAGTCCGCGCAACAGGTCGAGGATCTGAGCCTGGGTCGTCACGTCGAGGGCCGTGGTCGGCTCGTCGGCGATCAGTAGCTTCGGGTTGGCCGACAGTGCCATCGCGATCATCGCCCGCTGGCGAAGGCCGCCCGAGAGCTGATACGCGTACTCGTCGACGCGGGCCTCGGCGCGCGGGACGCCGACTTGCCGCAGCAGGTGGATGGCGCGCTCCTTCCGCTCCTTCTTGTTGAGCGGCAGATGCAGGCGAATCTGCTCCGTGATCTGGTCGCCGATGGTGTGGACCGGGCTGAACGAGGTCATCGGCTCCTGGAAGATGAGCGAAATGTCGCCGCCGCGGATGTTGCGCATCTGCTTGCCGTCGGCCTCGAGCTTCGCCAGGTCGACCGGCGCCTGGGCCGGCTCCTCCTGGTAGAGGATCTCGCCCTCGACGATCCGGCCGGGCCGCTCGACGATCCGGAGGATCGAGCGGGCGGTGACGCTCTTGCCGCAGCCGCTCTCGCCGACGATACCGATCGTCCGCCCGCGCGGGATGTCGAAGCTGGCGCCGTCGACCGCCTTGATGATCCCCTCGTCGGGGAAGAAGTACGTCTTGAGGTTCCTGACCGAGACGAGCGGGACCTCGGACAGGGCGCCGGCGGCGCGTGGGGTCGCGACTGGTGTGGCCATCAGCTGGTCGCTCTCGTCGTGAGACTCGGCATCGCCGGGCTCAGTTGTACGGGTCGGCGGCATCGCGGAGGCCGTCGCCGAGGAAGTTGAACGCCAGGATCACGATGATCACCGGCACGGCGGGCAGCAACAGCCAGGGCGAGATCGCCACCGTCTGGACGTTCTGGGCTTGCTGGAGCAGCACGCCCCAGGAGATGGCGGGCGGCCGCAGCCCGAGCCCGAGGAACGACAGCGAGGTCTCGCTGATGATCATCGCCGGCAGCGCCAGGGTGGTCGCGGCGATGATGTGGCTCAGGAATAGCGGGACCATGTGGATGAAGATGATCCGCGCGCGGCTCGCGCCGACCAGGTCGGCGGCCATCACGAAGTCCTCCTCGCGCAGGCTGAGGAACCGGCCGCGCACCACGCGCGCCAGCTCGGTCCAGCCGATCAGCGAGATGATGATCGTGATGACGAAGTAGACCTGGAGGATGCTCCAATCCTGGGGCACCGCCGCCGCCAGGCCCATCCAGAGCGGGATCGTCGGGATCGAGCGGAGGATCTCGATGACGCGCTGGACGACGGTGTCGATCCAGCCGCCGTAGAAGCCGCTCAGGCCGCCGAGGACCACGCCGAGGACCAGGCTGACGGCCACCGACACCAGGCCGATCACCAGCGAGATGCGCGTCGCGTACATCAGGCGGGACCACATGTCGCGACCCTGGAGGTCAGTCCCGATGATGAACAGGCTCTCTTCGGCCTGCATGCCCTCGGGAACGCCGATCAGGTGGCGATCCGTCGGGATGAACCCGAGCAGCTTATACTCGAAGCCCCTGGCGAAGAAGTGGACCGGCACCTTGTTCTCCGGATCGGGCGCATAGACCCGCTTGAAGGTCAGCGGGTCGCGCCTGCCGGTCAGGCCGTAGACGTGCGGGTAGAAGGAGCCGTCGAGGAACCAGTGGATCGGCTGCGGCGCGATCAGCCCGCGCTGGGCATCCGAGACCTCGGGGTCCGCGTAGGCCAGGAAGTCGGCGAAGATCACGATCGTGTAGAACAGCAGCACGATGACGGCGCCGACCATCGCCAGCCTGTGCTTGCGGAAGCGCCACCACATCAGCTGCCACTGGCTGGCAACCGAGACACGTTCCTCGACGGCGGTCGTGACGAGCGGTTCGTCGGCCGCGACGGCGGGGCGGGCCACCCCCGGGGCGACCGCCTGCGTGGCCTGCTGGGACGTCGGGATGCTCTGCGCCATCGCTTACTGTCCCTCCAGCCGGATGCGAGGATCGATCCACATCAGGATCAGGTCGGAGATGAACGTCCCGATCACGGTCATCACGCCGAGCAGCAGGACGATCGTGCCGGCCAGGAACATGTCCTGGGCGATGAGCGCTTTGAGGAGTAACGGGCCGACCGTCGGTAAGCTGAGGACGAGCGAGACGATGATGCTCCCCGACACCACGTACGGCAGCGTGTAGCCGATCGTGCTGGCGAACGGGTTGAGGGCGACGCGGACCGGGTACTTCATGATCGCCCGCGTCTCGGACAGCCCCTTGGCACGCGCGGTCACCACGTAGGGCTTGCGCAGCTCGTCGAGCAGGTTCGCGCGCATGATCCGGACCGCCTGGGCGGTGCCGGCCAGCCCGAGGATGATGGCCGGGACCGGCAGGTGGCCGAGCATGTCCACGAACTTACCCAGGCTCCACGGCGCGTCGAGGTACTCGGGACTGAAGAGTCCCCCGATGTTCATGTCGAACAGCGTGAACCCGAAGTAGAGGATCAGCAGCGCCAGCAGGAAGCTCGGCACGGCCAGACCGATGAACCCGATGAACGTGAACACATAGTCGCCGACCGAGTACTGGCGCACCGCCGAGTAGATCCCGATCGGCAGCGCCAGGGCCCAGGTGAAGATGACCGCCACGATCGAGACGACCATCGTCAGCACCAGGCGGTCGCCGATCACCTCGGTCACCGGGCGGCCCCACTCCATCGCCATCCCGAAGTTGCCCCGCATCGCGAGGTTCAGCCACTTCAGGTACTGGACGTAGATCGGCTGATCGAGCCCGTACTGGATGCGCAGGTTCTCCGCCTCCTGGGCGGACACCGCGCTGCCGGTCGCCGAGAGCTGGGCGATGTAGGCGTCCACGTAGTCACCCGGCGGGAGCTGGATGATCGCGAACGACAGGATCGAGATGGCGATGACGGTGAAGACCGCGAGGATCAGTCGGCGAATGAGATACGTCAGCACGATGGAGGCTCCGCTGTCTCCGAATCAGCGCCGCACGACACGCTGGGCGCACCGAACAGTGTGCGTGAGGGCAAGATACCGCGCCCCCGGATGTGCATGCAAGGGTAGCGAGCGCGAGTGGCGAGGAGCGGGTAGCGAGTGACGGATCATCCCGGTTCGCTACCCGCTCCTCGCTCCCTAGGACTTGTAGAACAGGGTCGTCGGGTGCATAGCGGCCGGGGTGCGGCCGTGCTGCCCATTGAACTGGCGGGCGGGCACGTTCCCGAGGTTGTTCTTGACGATCCGGACGCCCATCACCGCCGGCGACAGGCCCACCGTGCCGATCGAGTAGGTCTCCTCGATCAGGATCTTCCAGATCTCCTGGGCCGTCTTGATCCGCTGCTCATCTTCCTGACCGGCCGCGCTCCGGAAGAGCTCGAGCGCCTTCAGGAGCTGCGGGTCTTCCGGCTTCATCCCCTGCGCGCCGTTGCTCGCGTACCAGCGCCCGATCTGCGGACCCAGCATCGAGTCGGGCTGCACCGGGATCGCGTGGACCGGGAAGGCGTACAGTAGCTCCGAGCCGTCGTTCGCCCACATCACGAGCTGGAGCTCGTTGCCGTCGCGCCGGCGCAGCATCAAGCTGCGCTCCAGCTCGACCGAGTCGAGCTGGATGCCGATCTGCTTCCAGTGCTGGGTGACCATCTCGCCGATCTTCGGGAACGGCACGAACGAGCCGCCGACCGTCACCATCTCGATCCGCAGCCGCTGGCCGTTGTCGGTCCGCAGGCGGAAGCCCTCGGCATCCTTCTTGTCGAGGCCAGCCTTGTCCAGGAGCTGGTTGGCCTGGGCCACGTCGAGCGTTGACCACTTGGTCCGCCACTCGGGGCCGGGGTTGTACGGCGAGGACTCGTCCGGCGCGACCGAGCCCGGCGTCCCGACGCCCAGCCAGAACGTCTCGTTGAGCTGGTCGCGATCGATCCCCAGCGAGAGCGCGTGGCGGAAGTCGCGGTTCCGCAGCCACCTGGCGATCTCCGGATCGCCATCGTAGCTCTGGTTGACCTGGATCGTGGCGTCCGACCCGTTCGCGGCCGGATCGAGGTAAATCTTGTAGTTGCCCTTCTGCTGGTTCTCGATGAACACCGGCAGCTTGCCGAGGTCGATGTGGCGCTCCTGCCAGTCGTACTCGCCGGCGACCGCGCGCAGGTTGAGCACCTCGAGATTCTCGGCCAGCGTCATCTGGATCCGGTCGAGGTAGGGCAACTGGTTCCCCTCCGGATCTACCGCGTAGTAGTAGGGATTCCGGTCGAGCGTCCAGGTGGGGGTGTTGATCGGCGTGGTCGTCTTCCAGGGGCCGAGGATCGGCAGGTCGGGGTTCAGCCGCCAGTTCGCCTTGAACTTCAGCAGGTTGACCCAGTTGTCGTAGCCGGCCGCCTTGGCCTCCTGGTCAACCTTGTCCTGCCCGACGTACTTCGGGAGGTACTGGCTCAGATAGTGCTTTGGGGCGAGCGGGCCGCGGAACTGGGGGTCAGACCCCTGGTTCTGCGATGAGCCAATGTACGTGCTGCCGCCGATGATGTCCATGAAGCCGGGGTACGGGTCGGGGAACCGGAAGCGGACGGTCGTCTCGTCGACCTTCTCGAGCGTGCCCGGCTTGCCGTTGATCGACAGCTCGGCGGTCGGCGTCGGGGTCAGCTCCTTGTTCCCGTAGATGTCCTCGTACCAGAACATGATGTCGTCGGCGGTGAAGGGCGCGCCGTCCGACCACTTGTGCCCCTTGCGCAGGAAGAACGTGATCGTCCGCCCGCCATCCGTGATCTCCCAGCCCTTCGCCACCGATGGCCGCTGCTTGACGCCCTGGTAGTCCCAGAACACCAGCTTGTCGGTCGAGATGATCCGGTTGCCGTTCTCGTGATCGGCCGGGCCGGTGAAGCCGCGGCGCCAGGTGCCGCCGTACTTGCCGATCTCGTGGAGCGGCTTGACGATCATCGGCTCCTCGGGGACGCGCTGCTCGGCCGGCGGCAACTGACCCGCCCAGACCATCTGGGCCAGCATCCGGGCCTGGCCAAGCTTCGCCGGGCGCGTCGCCTCGTCGAGGATCGTCGGCCCCTCCCACTGGCCGATGAAGTGGCGCTCCGGCCGATCGGTGGCGGCGGCCGGCTTGGCCGCGGCGCCGGTAGCCGGC
>JALYGH010000064.1 GCA_030777205.1 Chloroflexota bacterium | reverse complement strand
TACGCCGAGGCCGTCGAGCTGCTCTGCACGATCGCCGGCGTGCGCCGGCGGGTGGCGGAGGTGGTGCTGGCCGAGCTCGGGCCCGACCTGGGCCGCTTCGCCGATGCCGCCACCTGTGCTCCTGGGCGGCCCTCTGCCCGGGCAACCACGAGAGCGCCGGCAAACGCCGGCATGGGCGGTTGCGGCACGGCAATCGCTGGCTGCGCAGCGTCCTGCTCCAGGCCGCGTGGGCGGCGATCAAGGTCAAGGACGGGTACTTCGGGGCGCAGTTCCGCCGGATCGCCAAGCGGCGGGGCGACAAGCGCGCGGCGATCGCCGTGGCCCACAGCATCCTCACGGTCATCTACCACGTTCTCACCCGCGGCGTCCCCTACGAGGACCTCGGCGCCGACTACTTCGACCGCCGGAGCCCGGAGCAGCAAGCCCGCTACCACGCCCGGCGCCTCGCGGAGCTGGGCTTCGACATCACACTCGAGCCCATCGCCGCGGCCTGACCGCCGCGAGCCGGGGATCTTCTGAGAAAAGTGCGCGCGACCGCCTGATCCGCCTCGCCGCGTCCCACCCCACCTGGGCCCTGGGCTTCCAAGACGAGGTCTGGTGGAGCCGGCTGGCCCGCCCCAGCCTCCGGACTTGGATCGAGGAGGACGACCGGCTGCGGCTGGTCGAGCAGACGGTCGCGAAGGATGACCCGGACCCCAAGGCGCTGGCCTGCTACGGCCTGCTGCTGCGCGCCGACCCGACCGACGAGCGGGCCGCCGACGAGATCTGGCTCCGCTTCGTCGACGGCCGGCCCGTCAGCCCCGTCACGATCGACTACCTGGCGTGGTGCTGCCGCAAGCTCCAGGCCGCCGGGAAGGAGGCCCTGCTCCTGATCTGGGACCACGCCGCTTGGCATGTGAGCCAGCAGGTCCGCGCCTGGATCCGCGACCACAATCGCCAGGTCAAGCAGCGGGGCCGGGGCGTGCGCATCATCGCCTGCTACCTGCCCAGCAAGAGCCCCTGGCTCAACGCCATCGAGGCCACCTGGGCCCACGGCAAGCGCCGCGTCGTCGAGGCGGACCGCCTGCTCACCGCCGACGAACTGGCCGATCGCGTCTGCGACGCCTATGGCTGCCCACATGAACCCCATCTCGCCATTCCCAAAAAGCCGCCTGATTCTGCACTAGGGGCGCTTCGGCACGCCCCGAGTATCTGACGGCTCCCGACCGCCCAGCCTCGCCACCTGGGGACGGGCCGGCGGTGCCGGCTACGGATGTCAGCCCATCAGTCGCGACATTGAGACGCAGACAGGGCCGGTCGCGAGCGAGTCTCCGGTTCGCCGCACCGATGCGCATCGTCATTGACACTGCCGGGGGAGCCCGGGCCCGGCTTACGGGCAGAAAGTTTCCTTGTACGCGTCCCACGAGGCCGCACGCGCCGCATTGGGCATGCTAGCGGCCACCCCCGCTGCTCGAAGGACTATACTCGCGCCCATCCTGACGCCTCGCCGGTACGGGGCAGGAGGGGCCACGTGGGCGACATGGTCACGCTGGCGATCATCTCCAGCGAGCTCTCGGACGGGTACTTCACGGATCCCCGCGACGTCACCGTCGATACCCCCTGGGGCGACGCGCGGATTACGATCGGAACGCTCGCGGGTCGCACCGCGGCCGGGCTCATGCGCTACGGGCCTGAGCGGCACACGGCCAGCCACCACATCAACTTTCGGGCGAACCTCTGGGCGCTGCGCGACCTCGGCGTCGAGCGCATCGTCTCCCAGAACGCGATCGGCTCCGTCAACCCGATGCTCCAGCCGGGCGACGTCGTGATCTCGGACGACTTCATCGACGTCACCAAGAATCGCCCGCTCACCTTCTACGACACCCCCGCCTCGTGGGTCCGCGTCGACATGACCGAGCCGTTCTGCCCGGAGGTGCGCCGCGCCCTCGTCGCGGCCACTCGGCAGGTCTTCGGTCGCGCCCAGGATGGCGGCACCTTCGTCTGCGTCGAGGGACCGCGCTTCGAGACGCCGGCCGAGATCCGAATGTACCGCCGCTGGGGCGGGGACATCATCGGCACGCCGCTCGTCCCGGAGGTCGTCCTGGCCCGCGAGGCGGCGATGTGCTTCGCCTCGATCGCGCCGATCATCAACTACGGGGCGGGGCTCGGGCCGGCGGTGATCCAGAGTGGCGAGGGCAGCATGACCGACTTCTACTATCGCGGCAACCTGCACGCGAACGTCGAGCGGGCGATCGCCCTGGCGCTGGCGGACCTGCCGCAGGCTCGGGCGTGCGGCTGCGGCAACGCGCTCGAGGGCGCCCTGAACGGGCCGATGCCCGAGTGGGCGAGCCGCCCGCCGCGAGGGCTACCGGACCATCCCTGAGTCCTCACCGACGCGCCTGAACGGACTGTCTAGCGGTCCGCGGCGCGCGGCGCCGTCACGCGCGCGCCGCGGTTCCCCAACGAGCTGCACGATCTCGGCGTCGAGGTGGTCGCCACCAATCTGGTCTACGAGACGCCGGCCGGTCCGACGGCCCCGTTCAAGCATCTGCGCCTGCGCCGGGCCGGTAACACCGGTGGCGACATCGTCGACGTCCTGTACCGGCGCTACGTGTGGGCGCGTCCGGGCACGATGCGGACCGCGGACATCGAGGCGGCCTGCCGGTTCTTCGAAGCGGCCGGCGTCCGACGGATCGTCACCGACGATAACGTGGGCAGCCTCGATCCGCTGCTCGACCCCGGTGACCTCTTTGCCTACCACGACGTCGTGGACCCTCCACAAGCAGGCGAGCTTCGCGCCGCTCGAAGGCAAGCTGGTTCGCATGCGCGACCCACACTGCCCGTCGCTGCGGAGCGAGTTCCACGAGGGTGCATGCCAGGCCGGCTTCGGTCGCGTGTTCTACGCGGTGGGCCACGGCATGGGCTTCGAGCCGCCGGCGGAGATCGCGATGTACCGACAACGCGGCGACATCGTCAGGTACAGCCCAGTCCCGTCCATCTCGCTCGCGCCGGCGATCGGCGCGAGGTACGGCGGGCTGTACCTCGTGAGCAACCAGGCGAAGGGCTCATTCGGGATTGGGATCACGACAGCGTGTGGCAGATGAGCGACGCCGTCCTGGGGCGGCATGGTCGCGGATGGACGCGCGTACCTGCCGATCGCCTGGTGGATGTCGACTTGGCCCGGAGTGGTGATCGCGACGAGGGGCACGGCCATCAACCTGCTCGGGGACTGGCTGCGCGACGTGCTCCATCCGGCGAGTGCCCGGTGAGGAGCCTGACGATGGGCAGCCCGGCCCGGACATTGCGAGCCACCGAAGCGAGGAGGAGCAGTGCGGACGCTCATCACCAACGCATTCGTCTATACGGCCGACGCCGCCGAGACGGCCTACCCGTCTGGAGCCCTGCTGATCGAGGATGGACGGATTATCGAGGTCGGCGCCGCTGACGGGCTCGTGGGCAGGCACGCCGACCAAGTCCTCGACGCGCGGGGGATGGTGGCGCTGCCAGGCTTCATCAACTGCCACACCCACGCCACGCTGACCGCCTCGCGGGCCGACTCGGATGACCTGGAGTTGTTCCCCTGGCTCGCCGACGCGGCTCGGCGCCGCGCGCCGCACCGGGACGATGCACGCTATTCCTGCTACCTCGGGGCGTTCGAGATGCTGAAGGGGGGCATCACGTACGCCGTGGATTGCGGGCGACGCGAGCCCCAGGTGTACGCCCGCGTCGCCGGCGAGGTCGGGCAGCGTTGCTTGAGCGGGGCGATGGCCAACTCCGAGGCGCTGCGCCCCGGCGCCGGAAACTGGCCGATCATCGTCGAGGAGACGCGGCGTGCCCTGGACGAGGTGCCCCAGGACGCGGATGCCATGACCCGCTACTTCCTCGGGGCGCACTCGCCGTACTCGTGCACCCCCGAATTGCTCCGCGAGGCGAAGCGCACCGCCGAGGGCCTCGGCCTGCCGTTCAACATCCACCTCGCCGAGTCCGAAGCCGAAGTGGACGTGGTTCGCGAGCGACACGGGACCACGCCCGTGCGCTTCGCCCACGAGCTCGGCCTGCTCGACGGGCGCACGATCCTCAACCATTGCGTCTGGGTCGGCGCAGACGAGCTGGAGCTGCTCGCGACCAGCAGGGCGAAGGTCGCCCACTGCCCGATCAGCAACGGCAAGCTCGCGAGCGGCGTCGCGCCGATCCGCTCCTTCCGGGAGCATGGAGTCGCCGTGGGACTCGGTACGGACAGCACCGTGAGCAACAACACCCTCAACATGTGGGAGGAGATGAAGGTTGCGCTGCTCCTCCAGCGGGCGACGAGCCGCTCGGCGCGGGATCTGACGGCCCGGGATGCGCTGGCGATGGCGACGCGCGAGGCGGCGACGGTCGTCGGGATGGCCGACGACCTGGGCAGCCTCGAGGTCGGGAAGCGCGCAGACATCCAGCTCGTCGCGCTCGAGCACCCGCGCGGGCTGACGCTCGATCGCGTGCGCTCCGACCTGGTCTGGGCGACGCGCCCCGAGCAGGTGCGGCTCGTGATGGTGAATGGCGGGGTCGTGGTCGCGGAGGGGAAGCTTGCCAGAGTAGACGAGGCCGCGATTCGAGCACGAGCGAGCGAACACTTCGCGAGGCGTGAGCGCGGCGAGATCTGAGCTTCGGCTCGGCGTCACCATAGACGCGCCCAGCCGGGCATCGTCCGCCGCCGGGGTCTCGATGGGCAGCTACCCACGCTCGGCCGGGGCAGCGTTCGGAGGAGATGCGCGACGTGGGTACCTTGAGCCGGCGACGATCCCTGGTGTTCGGCGGCATCGCCACGCTCGGCATCCTGGCGGCGTGCTCGGTACCGCCCGCGGGTGCCCCGAAGCGGGCCGCATTCAAGCCGACCGAGACCCCGAAGCCGGTCGTGGGGATCGGGGCCGTCGTCGAGGCGGGCTCGTGAGTGCAACGCGCGCGGGCACGGGGTCTGCACCCATGAGGCTCATGAGCGTCGGGACGGGCCGGCGAGCGACACGAGGATCAGCGACACTAGGATCAAGGGGGGCATGATGGAGCAAGGTGGGACCGCGCTGGCCCCGCGAGGCATGGACCTCGGCCAGCCAGTCATCGACGTCGACATCAACGTGACCGTGCCGTCGGAGAAGGCGCTGTTCCCGTACCTGAGCGAGCACTGGCGCGAGTATCTGACCTACTCGGCGTTTCGACTGCCGACGGACACGCCGTACCCGAAGAACGCGCCGACGACGGCCCTGCCGGGCACGGCGCCCGAGAACGGCGTGCCCGGCTCCAGCCTCGAGC
>JALYGH010000063.1 GCA_030777205.1 Chloroflexota bacterium | reverse complement strand
ATCCCGAGCGTAGCGAAGGATCTCCCGGACTGCTGTTTGAGATCCTCCGCTACGCTAAGGATGACAGGTGAGGTATCGGGACTCCCGTCATCCTCAGCATGGCGCTGCGTTAAACGCGCTGGAACTCGCGCGTCGCCACGATCATCTGGAGCATCTCGCCGACCCGCTGCTCGGCATCCCGGTCGCCCTCGGCCAGTCGGAGCGGCCCGCTCTTGTTGGCGAAGGTGACCAAGGCCGAGCGGGTCGTGTCGGACGCCTCCAGCGGCCCGATCAGGTCGAGGCAGCCGTCCACGAGCTGCTCCGGCGACAGCTCGCCGCGCTCGCGCAGCCGCTCGACGATCTTGCGGACGCCCGGCTTGTCGATGTCGCCGACCTGGGCCGAGGCGAAGTTGACCCGCTCGACGAGGATGCCGGTGTCGATCCACTCCTTGCCGGTGTGCCAGCCCTCGACGCTCGGCGGGTTGAGCAGATCCTGGCCCATGTAGCGGCACTCGGCCGCGATCTCGCGGATGCCCCACTTCGGGTAGGTGAAGTCCTCGACCAGCCGCATCACGCCGACGACGTGCTCGGCCGGGCTCTTGACCTTGGCGTAGTAGGCCCCCCGCGAGCGGAAGAAGTCGGACATGAACAGGGTCCGCATCACGGCCCGGATGTCATACTGCGAGCGCAGGTACACGTCGGCGAGCTGGTCGATCGCCTCCTGATCGGGCGTGTCCGAGACGAAGAAGAGGTACAGCCGCCGCGCGACGAACTGGGCGGTCGCCGGCTGGCGGACGATGATATCGATGATGTCGGCGCCGTCGAAGTTGCCGCGCTCGCCGAGGAACTCCTTCTCGCCGTAGTCGTGCAGGTCCGGGCGGAACTCGAACTCCCACTCGAAGCGCCCGAACGGCTGGGCGCCGGGGATCGGGTTCTTGAGGGTCCAGCCGGTAAAGGCGCGAGCGCAGTTCTTGACGTCGTCCTCGGTGTAGTTCCCGATGCCCATCGAGAACAGCTCGAGCAGCTCGCGCCCGTAGTTCTCGTTGTGGACGCTGTTGGTGTTCTCCTGGTTGTCGAGCCAGAAGATCATCGCCGGGTCGCGCGAAAGGTCGAGCAGGATCGTACGGAAGTCGCTCAGGCAGTTCTTGCGGAAGGTCGCGATCTGCTGGAGCATCGCGCCCGGATGGTTGAGCTTGGCGAAGCCGGTCGCGAAGAGGCCGTGCCAGAAGAGGGCCATCTTCTCTTCGAGCGGCTTCTTCGTGTTGATCATCCGGTAGACCCAGTAGGCCTGCGACGGCTCAATCTGCCGGTGCTCCTTCATGTCGACGTAGTAGCGGTAGATGAGGTCGTGGTCCAGCTCCGGCTGGGCTTCCGGGTGGAGGAGCTCCTCGACCGTAGCCTCGTAGCCCTTCTCGAGCGCCGCTTCGAGCTCCTCGCGGCGCGCGCCGAACCCGGCCCGGCGGAACAGGTGTGCCATGAGTTCGAGGTCGGTGAGCTGCTTCACCTCCGGACTGAGAACCGCCATGCCAGTACCTCCTTGTGGTGGCGAGTCGACGACGACGTCGAGGGAGGCGGTCGCGGGCAGCAGGCCGGCCCGCGGCTGCGCGTTGATCGAGGCCCCGCGCCGGACGCGCCGCGCTCGGGGCCACGATCCGGCCCCGGATGCGTCCGGTGGGGCCGACTAGCGCGCGAGCAGCGCCAGGCGAGGCAGGAGCGCCGCGGGCGCCGGCAGGAACCATCGGGTGGCGCGGGATGCGATCACGGTTCAGCCCTCCTCGAGAGCCGACGGAACAGGCGCGCAGCACGCCGAGCGACACCGCCACGGGGGCGGCCACTGCCGACATTCTAGAACGCCTGCGCAATGCCGGCAAGCGATCGGTAGTGTCCGGGCGATTGGTGATTTCTTCCTTCGGAGTCGGAGTGCCAGGGGGCAACGGGAGCCGGCCCCCGGAGTGTCAGCGACTCTCAGCACGCTACCAAGCGATCGAATGGCTTGCGGGGCCGGGGGGCCAAAGGCCGGGGGCGGCCTCAGCGACCGGGTGAGGGCGGGAGCTCGGGCCGGGCCTCGGCGACGGTCGGCGGCCAGACGATGCGCCGAGCCCTACCGTGCCACTGCACGACGACCAGCCGATGACCGACCTGCCGACCGGTCATGGGGTCGAGCCGGAAGTCCCCGTAGAAGGTCGTCAGCGCCAGATCGCGCGCCGCGCCCAACACGGCGTCGTCATCGAGCGTCCCGGCGATCTCGACGCAGCGTTGGGCGACCAGGCCGGCCGCGTACGCCTGGGAGGCCGGGTAGTCCGGCTCGGCGCCGAAGCGAGCGCGGAAGCGGGCGACGAACTCGGCCGACGTCGGCCCCAGCTCCGGTCGGTGGCGCACGCCAGGCTCCCACTGGCTTGGGCCGAAGAAACCGTGCGCCGTCGGCCCCAACACCTCTCCGAAATGCTCGATCGACGCGGCCACCATCCCGATCGCGGAGGCTCGGGCACCGGCCGCGACGAGCGCCCGGGCGAAGGCGAGATCCGCGTCCGTCGTGCCGACGCCAAGGATCACGTCCGGCCGGCTCGCGATGACCCGCGCGACCAGGTCGGCGAAGCCGTCCTCGGTCGGGGGGTACGACGCCGTGAGCACCAATTCGAACCCGACGCGGGCGGCGTGCGCTTCCGCACCGGCTGAGACCGCCCGCGGGAAGGTTCCTCGGGCGCCGTGCAGGATGGCGACCCGACGGGCGGCGGGCGCGGCGGCCCGCACCATATCGAGCAGCCCGACGAAGTACTTCCCAGCCGGCGCCAGCAGATTGACGATGTAGCGGAAACCCGCGTCGTCGATGGCATTGGACGAGCCGCCGTGGTTCCAGAGTACCTTGCGGTGGCGCTCGGTGACGGGTGCCGCGGCCAGCGCGAGCGCGCTGGAGTACGGCCCGACGAGGAGGTCGACGCGGTCGTCGACAATGAGCCGCTCGGCGAGCGCGGCCGCTGCCCCGGTGCGACTCTGGTCGTCATGCACGAGCAGGCGGACCGTCACCCGTCCGCCGAGCTCCCGCACGGCCAGCCCGCCGGCCGCGTCGACGTCCTCGGCCCAGAGCGTCAGCCCGCGCCGCGCCTGCTGACCTTGGACGGCGAACCGGCCGCTCAGCGAGAGCGCGGCGCCGACCGTGACGACGCCGGCCGTCATCGCCCCGTCACCGCGCGCCGCGGACCCCACGGTCTATGATCGCTCGTCGCGGCACCAAAGTCTCGTCGGGCTCGTCGTCGGGTGCGGACCTCTTGATC
>JALYGH010000062.1 GCA_030777205.1 Chloroflexota bacterium | reverse complement strand
GGACAGCCGCGCGATGCTCGGGTTCTGGAGGACGAGCTCGAAGTAGTCGTTGAAGGTGCCCCGCCACGCGAGCTTCTGCTCCTCGGCGCGGAACGCTTCGAGACGCTGGACGAGATTGGTGGCCATGACCGTTCCTTCTCCGCGGCAGTCGTGCCGGACTTGCTTCTTTAGATGCGGGAACGGCGAAAAGGATTCAGGTCAATCGCGAGCAGTTTGAAAAGGCGAGCACGATTGGGGGTGTCGGCGCCGGAACCTATCCAACTGGCGCCAACACGCGTCAGCACCGGTGGCGTGCGTGCTCGCCCGAACCCCGGCCTGATGCGGGCGGCCGGGCAGGCACCAACGCTTGGGCCGGCTTGGTCGACGCCGCCGGCGGCCGACCACGACGGAGGGGCCGCCCGTGGCCGGCCCCTCGATTCTCGGGACGCTTCGGTTGGCTACGACCGCACGGTTGGCAGCAGCCCGCCGTCCACCCCCTGCTCGATGCGGTCCAGGCGCCACTCGATGCGGGCAAGCGCCTGGTTCACCTTGTCGTCGGTGCCCTTCGACTCGTGGCTCCCCTCGTGGATCAGGAAGGCCGTCAGCACCACCATCGTGAATAGCTGCAAGAACTCGGACTGCCAGTTCTCGAAGGTCGCGGACTGGAAGGCGGGCACGAACTCCTTGAGGGTGTTGGTCTTGCCGGGCGCCTGCGCCTCGTTCGCCATCTCGAACCACTGCGAGATGCCCTGCAAGAGCCAGCTCGTGAGGAACAGACCGAGCAGTACGATGCCGAGGTTGTAGTCGCGCCAGAGCCTGTGCATGGATTCCTCCCGCGGTCGACATTGACCGGACAAGGCCGAACGTCCGTTCGATCACCGTGAGGGTGAATGCTGTTGGCGTATCATCGCGCATCGGCGCACCGGTGCGGTGCCCTCAACATCGAACACGTGAAGCGCCTGCCGAGCGTGTCCGGCGCGTCGGGCACTGGCGCGAACCTTACCGATGAGCCCGTCCCGAATGGCCGTCGAGCCCGGCCGGCGGACGACCTCGGTTGCCCCGGTGAAGGCTACGCCAGGAACTCCTGGAGGTGGCGGCGCAGGATGGCGCGGGCGCGGTGGAGGCGCGACTTCACCGCGGCTTCGGTCAGCTCCATCACCGCGGCCGTCTCGGCGGTCGAGAGGCCCTCGACGTCGCGCAGGACGAGTGCGACCTGGAGGTCCGGCGGCAGGAGGGCGATCGCCTGTTCGAGCTGGGTCTGCAGCTCGGCCCGGACGGCGGCGAAGGCGGCGTCGCCGCTCCAGTCGACGATCTGGGCGGTCTCCTCGTCCCGCTCGACGAGGTAGTCCTCGTGGCTACGCCTGACTCGCTGGAGGGCGGCGTTGACGGCGATGCGGTATAGCCAGGTGGTCGGGGAAGCCTGGGCGCGGAAGCCGGACCAGGCCTTGAACGCCGACAGGAAGGCATCCTGCATGGCGTCCTCGGCATCGGAAGGCGAGCCGGTGATCCGGAGCGCGATCCCGTAGACGCGATCTCCGTACTCCTCGACCAGTTGCTCGAAGGCCACCATATCTGGCGTACCTTCGGACGAGAGGCTCATGGCCGTGGTCCTCGGCTCGGGGCGTGGGCCCACCCCATTGTTACGTGGGCGCCGCGTCCAGGGCAAGAGCTTTTCATGCGAGATATGGGGTCACAAGTGCATCACGTCGCGCTGGAGCTCGACCAGCTCGGCGTCGAGCCGGGTTCGCTCGATCTCCTGGACGACGCGCTCGAGCTGCGCCTCGGCATGGGCCGTGGTGTTGCTGACGGCTGCCAGGCCGACGACGGCCGTCTGCCAGGTGTCGTGCTCGTCGACCTCGGCGACGGCCACGTTGAACTGGCGACGGAGGCGCTCACTCAAGGAGCGCACCACCTGGCGCTTGTCCTTCAGCGACCGGCTCGCCGCTAGGCGTAGCGTCACTCGGCAGCCCGCGACATACATCGACTGCTTGATCCTCTCGGTATCGTAGACGGACGGCGCGGCCCGCGGGTTCCTCAATCGCCAGCCGGACCATCCGATCACCGTTATGCCACGGCGCAGGCCGCGGACGAACCAAGCCGCCTGGCCCGACGAAGAGGTGCGAAGAGGTGCGAAGAGGTGCACAGATGCACCCGCCGACGCTGCCGCCCCTCGGCACTCGGCACGACCGGCGGGGTTGCTATACTCCCCACGTCGCCGCCTGGGTGATACTTGGGGGTGGAGGGGTCCCGGTGGGCCTCGCGGTCTTCAAAACCGTTGCGCGGCCGTGAGTGCGGTCGCGGGTGGGTTCGACTCCCATGCACCTCCGCCGTCCCTCGCGGGGCGCTCACGGCAGTTGCAGCCTCGCGGGCGCGGCGGACCGTGTGACCATCAGCAGCAGGCGCGACCCCGACGTGTTGGAGGGCTGTTGTCCGCTCTCCTCCTGGTGACAACATCGCGGGTGCGCGAGCGTCGCGTCTCCAATTCCCAGGAAGCGTCCTGCCGGCCTGGAAGGCTGTGGCCCGTTCTCGCGTGATGACCTGGTGCTGCTCGGGTGAGTCGGACGCCTTGCCACGCGCCTTCGCCTGCTGACGGCGGCAACCGGCGGGGACCAGGCGTCAGAATAGGGTATTGCCTGGTCCGCACAGTCCGGACGATCCGCTCCGAGTGCCGGCCGAGCCACGCCGGGCCGCCCCGATGAGAAATTTGGCCCACAACGATGCATTGATCGTGGCGGTTGTCGCCTGGGCGATGGCGCAGCTCTCGAAGCTGCTCATCATCCTGCTGCGCGAGCGGCGGGTGGATCTGCCCACCATCATGAGCGCCGGCGGCATGCCGAGCTCGCACTCGGCCGTCGTCGTGGCGCTGGCCACGCGGGTCGGCATGATCGACGGCGTCGCGTCGACGACCTTCGCGATCGCGGCCATCTTCGCCGGCGTGGTCCTCTACGACGCGGCGGGGATCCGCCGCGCGGTCAGTATCCAGGCCCGGATCCTCAATCGGATGCTCGAAGAGGTCATCGAGTATCAACGCCTCAACGAGAAGCGCCTCCTCGAGCTGCTCGGGCACACGCCGTTCGAGGTGTTCGTCGGGTCGCTGCTCGGGCTGCTCGTCGCCCTGAGCTGGTAGCACCCCCGAGCGGATCACCGGCCTCAGACGCGGCCGATCAGCTCCCGCCCGGCCGCCTCGATCACGCGGTCCATCGCCCCGGCCTCGTCTCCCGGCAGCAGGACGAGGCGGTGGACTCCGAGGGCCGCGTACCGGCCGGCCGTCTCCGGACCGACAGGTGACGGCACGCCGACGGTGATCTCCAGCTGGCCAAGCTCCACCGGGCGGGCGTAGCGGCGCGCCGCATCCCGCAGACGGCCGAGGCGCTCGGCCGTCGCCTCAAGGCCGAGGTTCCAGCCGGTCCAGCCATTGGCCTGCTGGATGGCCCGCCGGAACGCCCCGGGCGAGTTGCCGCCGACGACGATCGGGGGATGCGGGCGCTGCACCGGGCCGGGCCGCGCGACCAGGTTTGAGAATGACGCGTAGCGTCCCCCGTGGCTGGCGGTGTCGCCGGTCCAGATCGCGCGCATGGCCGCGAGGTAGTCGTCGGTGCGGGCGCCCCGCTCGGACATCGCCACGCCGAGCGCCCGCAGCTCGCCCTCCAGCCAGCCGACGCCGACGCCGAAGATCAGCCGCCCGCCCGACAGGACATCGAGGCTCGCGAGCTGGCGGGCGAGCAACAGCGGCTGCCGCTGCGGCACGACGATCACCGCGGTGCCGAGCAGCACGGTGGTCGTCTGCGCCGCGAGGAAGGCCAGGGTGATCAGCGCCTCGAGCCGCGAGTCGCCGACGTGGCCGGGTGTCTCGTCGCCGGGGCCGGCCGGCAGGACGATATGGTCGCCGACCCAGAGCGACTCGAAGCCGACCTGCTCCGCGACGCGGGCCCGGCGCGCCAGCAGGTCCGGTCGAAGATCGGCGCCGCGGTGGAACCCGAATAGCCCGAGCTTCAGCGCGCCCATGAGGGTCATCCGCATGGAGTATACCCCCAGGCTCGGCGGGTGGGGGCGACTCGGTATCGACGCGCTGGGGGCGGGGCCTGGCATGTGGGCTGATGGTGCATACTGACAGAGAACAGGACCGAGCGGGAGGACGACGATGACCGCGACCCTCGTGGCGCCGACGAACCAGGGCGCCGTCACCCCCACCCTCATCGACGGCGACATCCACACCACGTTCGCCTCGAGCGAGGTGCTGCTGAAGTACCTGCCGCGTGCCTGGCACCGCCACCACGAGCTGTTCGGGGCCTGGACCAACGCCTGGTCGGCCTACCCGAAGGAGAGCCCGAACGCCGCCCGCATCGACGCCTGGCCGCCGGAGGGCGGGCCGCCCGGCTCGAGCCTGTCCTTCCTGCGCGAGCAGCTCCTCGACGAGTGGGGCATCGACCTCGCCGTCAACAACCCGCTCGTCCAGAGCCAGTCCACCCGCCACGCCGACTACGCCGCCGCACTCTGCACCGCCGTCAACGAGTGGCAGCTCGGCGAGTGGAGCGGCCCGGAGCCGCGCATCAAGGCCTCGATCGCCATCCCGCACGAAGCCGCCGACCTCGCCGCCGCCGAGATCGAGCGCCGCGCGTCCGACCCGGCCTTCGTCCAGGTGTTGATGGTCATCCGCACCGCCGAGCCGCTCGGGCGGCGCAAGTACTGGCCGATCTACGAGGCGGCCTCGCGCCACAACCTGCCGATCGGCATCCACTTCGGCGGCCAGAGCGGCAACCCGCTCACCGGCACCGGCTGGCCCTCCTACTACATCGAGTACCACACCGGGATGGCCCAGAGCTTCCAGTCCCAGCTCACCAGCTTCATCTTCGAGGGCGTCTTCGAGCGCTTCCCACACCTGCGCATCTCGCTGATCGAGGGCGGGTTCGCCTGGCTGCCCTCGCTCCTGTGGCGAATGGACTCGGCCTGGAAGCGCCTGAAGGAGGAAGTGCCGCACCTGAAGCGGCTCCCCTCCGAGTACGTCCACGACCACGTCTGGCTGACGACCCAGCCGATGGAGGAGCCGCACAAGCCCGAGCAGTTCGTCCAGCTCCTGCGCCACGGCAACCTGGCCGATCGCCTGATGTTCGCCACCGATTACCCGCACTGGGACTTCGATGCGCCAAACGAGGCACTGCCGAAGACCCGCCTGCCGGACGAGTTCGAGCAGCGACTGTACTACAAGAACGCGCTCGACTTCTACGGCCCGCGCCTGCTGACCAGGGCGTAGGGACATGACCCGGGCACCGCGTGAAGATTCGGGGGCCGGCCAGGCGCCGGCCCCCCGGGCGAAGGGCACGCGCGCCGGTGGCCGGACGCGCTACGTCGTCGGGACGGTCGACGAGATCCCGCCTGGCGGGCGCAAGCTGGTCGAGATCGGGGGCCGCTCGATCGGCGTCTTCAACGTCAACGGCGAATACTTCGCGCTCCGCAACCGCTGCCCGCACCAGGGTGGACCGCTCTGCAAGGGCCGCCTGGCCGGCGTGCTCGTCTCGCCGCTGCCGGGCGAGTTCGAGCTGACCCGCCCGGGCGAGATCCTGCGCTGCCCCTGGCACGCCTGGGAGTTCGACATCCGGACCGGCCAGTCGTGGTTCGACCCGCTCGGCGTGCGAGTCCGCCGCTACGACGTCTCCGTCGAGCCGGGCGCCGCGCTGGCGCCCGAGACGGTCGGCCAGGATGCACACTCACCTTCGGGAGCCAAGCCGGGTGAGGCCGACTCGGGGACCCCGTCGCCCGCCGTCCCCGGCACGACGCCGGCCGAGGTGTCGGCGAGCACCGCCGGCCGGCCCGAGCCGGAGATGGGCGGGCTGGCGAAGGGCCCCTACGTCGCCGAAACGTACCCGGTGTCGGTCGAGCAGCAGTACATCGTCGTCGAGGTCGGCGGCCCGGCCGGCCTCTGACGCCGAAACGCGCCGGTCCCGTAACTTTGCACCGTTGACGAAACGACTGCGGACGTGATAACGTATCGATGTCAGCGCTGACGGTCTTACGAGTGTCTCCAACGAAAGGAGGAGCACGGAGATGACCAGGTCCAGGGTAGAGTTTGGAGTCTGGCAGGTTGACAGGTAAGGCCCCGCTCCAGCGCGGGGTGGGGCCGAAGGTGGAGACCCCAGGACAGGCCCTTCACGGATGAGCCACAGCTGATACCGAGTGCCTCGCGTTCACCATGAGGCCAAGGCAGCAGATATGGGCCGATAGATGGCCGAAGGTTCACCGTCCTGGTTTAGTAGTTGTAGAACTCAAGAGGGGCTCCCTTCGCGAAGGGAGCCCCTCTCTTTGTGCCGTGTCTGGCTCGTGTTGCGTCCTCGTCTCGTGAACTCCCGTCTACCCGGTGCCCCCTTGATGCATCCCGGCGCTATTAGCTTGCCAGGCCGCGGACCCTCTCGATACGCTCGTGTTTCCGATGACCTCCCCACTGCTGCCGTCCTGGCTCGCCCGGCTCGTGCGGCGTCAGCCGGCCCCGCCCGTCGAGATGCTCGGTCCCTACGCCGACGTCGTGCTGCCCCTGGCCGACCGGGCCGAGGCGCTCCACCAGCAGTGGTTCGAGTACACTGCCCTCATCGCCGACAGCGAGAAGTTGGCGAACGCGGCGGCCATCCATCGTTGGCAGGTCGCAGCGATGGCTCGGACCCTGGAGCGAGTCGCACCGCCGGCCGAGCTGGCGCTCGACCACGTACGCCTGATCGAGGCCTTCCAGCTCGCGAGCCGAGCCGCGCAGCTCCTGAGCAGCGGCAGCCGCTACCACAACGCGAACGCGCTCTGCGAAGGCCAGGTGCTGCTGACCGAGTCGCGCGCGCGGCGGCTGAAGGCGCTCGCGCCGCTCCGTAGCCTCCTCGCCGCGCGCCCGCGGACGGCGGCCGACCTGGCGTCTCCCGTGGCCCCTTCCCCTCCGGTCGCCGATTCCAACGGTCCGTCTCCCAGTGAGGCCGACAGTACCCCGGACAGGGGTGGCCCGGACAACGGAGCGCAGCCCGAGCCCACCCTTGAGACCGGCGAACCGTCCGCCCGCGAGGATGGCTGATGGCCGCTCCCGACCCCGCTCGCAGCCCGGATGCCGACCGGACCTCCGGGCTACGGCGCCGTCGTCTCCGCTGTGAAACGCGCGGGCGAGAACGGCGTCAGCTCCGGTGCGGCCTCGCCGGCGAGCGTCCCCGCAATGCGCCGCGCCAGCGCCGGCAGGTAGACCAACGGGCCGGCCAGCCCACCGACTATCCAGACGCTCGGTGCGTCCGGCAGCGGCCCGGCGATCGGCACGCGGTCGCGCGAGATCGAGACGGGGCAGCCGCGCAACCGGGCCGGTGCCGTCGCCAGCGACGGGAAGTAGCGCCCGACGAGCGCGCGGATCGCGGCTTCGCCGGTCGGCAGCGGCCCGGCGAGGAAGCCGGTCACGGCCCGGCTCACCTGACCGAGCCGAACCTTCCCGTCGTCGAACTGCGTCACGCCCAGCTCGGCGATTGCCGGTAGCAGCTCATCCTCCATCTCGCTGTCCCAGCGCCAGGCCAGCTCGGGCGCGGCGATCGCCCGCTCCAGTTCGGCTCGCGCCGGCGACGCGCTCACGACAATGGCGGCAACGGTCGGCGGCAGCGGCTCGGTCTCCAGCACCTCGGCGTGCGTATGGAGGACCGCCACGTCGCGGCCACTCGCCCGCAGCAGACGCCGCGTCCACGCCCCGGCCGCCACGACGACCCGGTCCGCCGCGATCAGCCCCTCCCCGGTACGGACGACGGCCCGATCGACGCCCGCCTGGTGGACGGCGTGGACCTCGACGCCGTAGCGCACGATCGCGCCGAGCTGCGCCGCGACCGTTAGCCACGCCTCCGTCAGCGTCACAGTGTCGAGGCGGCCCTGCTCGCAGATTGCAGCACCGACGGCCGCGTCCGGCGCGAGCGCCGGCTCCAGGTCGCGCAGCTCGTCCGACGGGACAATCCGGCCGGAGAAGCCGTGCGGGCGCGCGGAATTCAGGAGTGACGCGAGACGGTCGAGCGCCGCATCGTCCGGGGCCAGGACGACCATTGGAAGGGGACGGAAGCCGCAGCCGGTCCCCAGCTCGTCGCTCAGCAGCCGGTAGTGATCGAGCCCCTCACGACAGAGGTCGCGCAGGCGCGGCTCGCCTGCCCAGGTGAGCCAGCTCGCGCCGCCCATGCTCCAGCGGGTGCCGCCGCGGGCCGCGCCGGGCGCCTGCTCCAACACGGTGACCTCCAGGCCGCGCCGGCTGGCCGCGTAGGCGAGCGCGGCGCCGACCACGCCCGCTCCGACGATCACAACACTTGCGCGAGACGACCGGGCCGCCATTGGCGTCGCTCCCGTTTGAACGTGCACGGGCGCTCGCTCGCGTCGCGCCCGCTCGCGGCCCATGATACGCGACACTTGGCACCGCCTCGTACCGTACAACCACTCGATTGGCCCGCGCTGCCGTCCGCTTCGCGCCCTCCGAGACTCGTTGCAACTGGTCCGCTCCGGAGGGCAAGGGTATAATGCCTTTTGGTCTCCGCGTCACCGGGTTGCGGCCCGACGCGCGGCCAGCAACGTCTGCGAGGAACACCGCCGGCATGGATGGAAATCAGGGAACGCCGGCGTCGGCGTGGGGCGCAGCGGCCCCAAAGGCCGCGGGCACGTCCGAGTCAACGGAGTCGCCCGTCGCCGCTCCGATCCCAGCCGAGTCGCGCGGCGACTCGGCCCGCGCGCTGACCTGGGAGATCATCCAGACCGTCCTGCTGACGATCGTCATCTTCCTGGCGGTGCGATCCGTCGTCCAGAACTTCCGGGTCGAGGGCGCCAGCATGGACCCAACCCTCCGTACCGGACAGTACCTGCTCATCAACAAGGTCCTGTACGCCCGTGCCGATGGGACGCCCCTTGAGTGGGCGGTGCAGGATCGGACGCCAAATGACGCGCCCAACTTCGTGTTCGGCGGCCCGGAGCGCGGCGATATCATCGTCTTCCGCGCGCCCGGGCAATCCGACAAGGACTTCATCAAGCGCGTGATCGGCCTGCCTGGCGAGTCGGTACGAATCGAGGACGGGAGGGTGTTCATCAACGGCAAGCCGCTCGACGAGCCGTACATCACCCACCGGGCGACGTACGACCTCGACCAGAAGGTTGTCCCACCGGGCTCCTACTTCGTGCTCGGCGACAATCGCCCGAACAGCTCGGACTCCCACCTCGGCTGGTTCGTGCCGGCTAACAACATCATCGGCAAGGCCTGGGTCAGCTACTGGCCGCCAACCCGCTGGGGCGTGATGCCCGCCCAGGCGTACGCGGAGTAACCCGCGTCGTGGCATCCGATGCTCTCGCGGCGCCCGAACCGCCAGTTCTGTCTCGGCGCGGTCCGCCCCGCCTCCCGGCGCGCCGGACCACACTGGCGATTACGCCAGTCCAATCAGTGGCAGGCGCCGCCCGAACAGCCGCTCGAAGCTGGCCGCCGTCCGCTCGGCGACCAGGGCCGGTGCGACGCCCCGTAGCTCGGCCACCTCGGCGCAGATGGCCGGCAAGTCGCGCGGCTCGGTCGTCCGCCCGAGCAGCGGGTAGGTATCCGTCTCGAGGAGCAGGCGATCCAGTGGGATCTCGGCGACCGCCTCGCGGAGCGCCGCGTTCTCGGGGCGAGTCACCGGCTTGCCGACGGAGATGTCGCAGCCAACTTCCAGGTAGCGGCGGGCCAGCTCGCCGTGGCCGACGAAGTAGTGGACCACCGCCGAGACCGGCGCACGCGTGCGGAGCCGCCCGAGCGCCAGCGCGTGGACCTCGGGTGGCCCGACCACGTGCAGCACGAGCGGCAGGTGGACCTCGTCCGCGAGGTCGAGGCTGGCGTCCAAGAAGTACGCCTGCTCCTCGAGGTCCGGGGCGTCGGCGTCTAGGCCGACCTCGCCGATCGCCGCCGCCCCGCCGAGCATCGCCAGCGACCAGATGACGTGCTCCGGCCCCTCGATCTCGGCAACGCGGCGCGGATGGATGCCGACGGCGGCGAGGACCCCGGCGTGCTGCATCGCGAGCGAGAGTCCCGCCAGCGAGCTCTCGCGATCGGTGCCGACCGTGAGCAGCCGTCCGACGCCGGCCGCGTTCGCCCGGACCAGCAGCGCGGCAAGTTCATCCTCCGCGTAGCGATCCAGGTGGACGTGGCTATCGGCCAGGGAGACGGTGCGCAGCAGGCGGCCATCCGGGACAGTCATGCCCCTATGATGCCCCAGGACGCCGACGCAGTCCCGAGCTACCACGCCCGGAGGCCGGCGGACCGGGCTGCGTCGGCGGCGGCCATGAGGCACTCGGGCGGTGATCCGGACCGCAGGATATGTGCGACAGTCGATTTATCGCCCGGGCGCGCCGGCTCGCGATGGTACAATCGCGGCGTCACGGCCGGTCCTGAGGGAGCCAGATGCCAGAGGGCGAGCGGCGGCGGGCGGTGCGGACGCGCCGCCCACCGGCACAGACCGACGAACAGCAGGGTGATCCGCCCGCCGCCGAGCAGGTTGCGCCAGCGGGCGACCAGGCCATCGGCGACGTCGTCGGTTCCGCCGTCACCCCGGTGACCGCCTCGCGTCGCCGTGCGCGGGCCAACGGGTTCGCCGCGGTGATGCCCGTCGAGGGCTCCCAGCCGAGCGCGGCATCGCCCCTGGATCTGCGCGCGGTGCCCCTCTTCGCCGAGCTGAGCGACGACCACCTGGTGCAGGTTGCCGGGACGGTCCGCAAGCGCCGGGCGTCGGCCGGCCAGGTTCTCTGCCGCGAGGGTGAGCGCGGCGACGAGATGTGCGTCATCCTCAGCGGCGCCGTCATCCTCCACAAGCAGGTCGACGGTGGCGAGACGGAGCTTGGCCGGCTGGAGGCGGGCGCGTACTTCGGTGAGATGGCGCTCATCGGCGACGCCCCACGCAGCGCCACCGTTCGCGCCGCGACCGACATCGCCTACCTGGCGATCGACCGCGACACTCTCATGGGTGTGATCGCCGCCGTCCCGGCCGTCGCGCTCCAGATCCTGAAGGGCTACAACGCCCGCCTGGCCGAGACGACCGCGCGGCTCGCCCGATTGACAGGCCACCAGCAGGCGGCCGCGGTTGGTCGACCCGCCGGGCCCGACGCGCTGTACCTGCGCGCGCTCGAGGCGACGATCCGCGACGGCCCGTACCCGCTGGCCGTTCTCGCGCGACGGCTACAGGTCGAGGCGGCCTGGGGTCGCAAGGTGCTTCAGGCGCTCGACATCTTCGAGCTGGTCGTCAAGTACACCGTCTGCCTGCTCCTGGCCGACTACCTCCAGAACCCTGCCCGGCGCGCGCCCGACCTCGATCAGGCGGTCGTCGCCGCCTTCCGGCGCCCGACACTCGGGCTGCTGACCGACATGTCCACGAAGCTGCTACGTCCGATGGCCGGCCGCGATCTCGAGCTGTTCGTGCCCGAGCTGTACGGGATGCATTTCCGCCCGGAAGGCGGGCGCACGCCCTGCGCGCGCGCGCTCCAGGTCTTGACGACCTACCGGAACCGCCTGAAGCACGGCGCGGAGGGCGTGTGGGAGGAGGAGACGTTCCGCCGCGACTTCGAGGCCGGGACCGTGCGGGCCGCCGGTGGCGAGCCGCCGGCCCCGATCAAGGATCAGGTCGCCAGTATCCTGGACGCGGTCGGCTTCCTCCGCAAGTACCCGCTCATCCAGATCTGCTCCATGACGTACGAGCACGGCACCTTCCAGTACACCTACGACCAGGTCACCGGCGCCTACACGTCGCTCGATCGCGGGACGTTCTCCTACCCGGAGCCGCTCGAGAACCGCCAGCTCTACCTGCTCTCGCGGCGCGACGAGCGGGCATTGCGGCTGAGCCCGCTGCTGCGGCGCCAGAAGTGCCCGACCTGCGGCGCCGTGGGCGTGTTCCTGCTGTTCAGTTCGGTGGCCGAGCGGGAGCGCGGGGGCGACGATAGTGGCGGCGGCCGCGCGCCGCGCAAGGAGCGCCTGGAATACCTGAGCTACACGTGCGGCCACACCCTCGTCGACCAGCTTTCTGCCGAGCGGGTCGAGCGCGGCGAGGGCCTCGCGCGCCTGCTCGCTGCGGGGGCCTGACGAGCGTCGGCCGGGGTCGACTCTTCAATGGATCCGCCCCGGCCGACACGGCCCGGCCGTCGCGCGTCAGAACACGGCGATCGGGTTCGTCGCCGAGGCAGTTCCTCCGACCAGCTTCAGCGGCGCTATGACCAGCAGGAACTCGTAGCGTTGCCGCTCGGCGCACGCTGCCGACAGGTCGTCCAGGTTCTGGTTGTCCAGGAGCTGGATGCCCATCGCGACCAGGGTCAGGGTATGGATCGGCAGCCCGACCCCATCGACGTGGTGCGGCCGATAGTCGCTCACCCCGTCGCAGCCGAGCAGCGCGACACCGCGGTCACGCAACCAGGGGGCGCAGTCGGTATGCAGGCCGGCCAGCGACTCACGGCTCTCCCACGGCCCGACCTCGCGCCGCCGTCGCCAGCGCCCGGTCCGCACCAGCAGGATGTCGCCCTCGCCGACGCGCACGCCGGCCGTCTGCTCGGCCGCCTCGAGATCAGCCGGCATGATCGGCGTGCCCGGCTCGAGCCACGGTACGCCCTGGGCGACCGGGATGTCGAGCAGGACGCCGCGCGAGACGATCCCGTCCTGGCCGATCGTGATCGCGTTCGCCCGCGCGCCGGTCGACGTGACGACCGACACCGGGCGGTCGTTGTAGACCTTGCCCCGCCAGGCGACGTGGCAGAGCGCATCGAGGTGCGAGTGGGCGACGCCGTGCGGCGCGAGCGCCAAGTAGTCGGCGGTCGACTTCGTCGGCGTGTCCTCGACCACGTCGCCGGCCCGCAGCATCAGGTGGACGGCCGGGTAGACGTTGTCCGCGTCGGCGACCGTGTTGATCGGCAGGGAGCAGCCCACGGTGACGCCGTCGCGGACGAGCCCGGCGGCCCGGACCCGATGCTCGGGCGTGATCAGGTTCAGCGCGCCCCGCTCGTCGTCGGCCCCCCAGCGGCCCCAGTTGCTGCAGCGGTCGAACAACGCCTGGAACTCCTCGACGCCCATTCGCGCCACGCTCGCCTGCGCCATATCCCCTCCCATGCCTTCCGCGGCCGCCAGCCAGCCGCCCAGCGCCCCCATTGTGCGCCGCCCGGCAGGCACTCGCAACCCGAGCGGAGGTAAAGCCAGGTCCGACCGCCACGGCGGCGACGCCGGGCCGTCCCTGCGGGCTCATCCGACACGCCGCGCGCGGCCGGACGGCGAAGGGCGGTCGGCGTGCACAGCCAACGTCCTAGCCATGTACAGATGAGGCACAAATTCTGCAGGTGATCCACCCGCCCATCCGCGACGTATCCCCTTTCCGGACCCGGCCTGCTCGGCGGCCGGGTCCGGAAAGGGGGGAGGGGCACCTGGCCCCTGCCCCTCCCCCACTCCCCACCGAGCCGAGCATTCTGACGAAGGGAGATCGACGGCTGAAGAACGCGCGGAGTGGATTCGCGCTCGCGCAATCGACCACCACCAACGCCGAGCACGCCAAAGGCGACCAGGAGGCAGGAGTTGCCCCAAACCGGAGGGGCATGCGCGCCGTCCGCCTGCGAGCCACAAGGAGACAGCAGTGAAGCGTCCTCTCGCCCTCGTCGGCACGCTGGCCGTCACGGCGGGCCTCTTGATGGG
>JALYGH010000061.1 GCA_030777205.1 Chloroflexota bacterium | reverse complement strand
CCCTCTGGCGGCGGGCGGTCCTGGCCGGCCCGGAGTCGGTGCCGGCCTCGGCTTTCGAGGAGGGCGTCCGCCAGCGCCTCTTCGCGCCCGCCACCGACTAGGCGCGCCGGCGCCACGAAGCGGCATCGGCCCGCCGACCGAGGGCTCGGCTCTACGGACGGCGGGCGGAGGCGAGGGCGAGTGGCCTACTGCGGGGCCAGCGTCATCCTCAGCGCGACCCGTTGGGTGAACGGCGCGAGCTCGACCGAGGCGTCGTCGTCGCCGGTCGGGGCGTTGGCCGGCGCGTTCACCGCCAGGTTGCAGGTGTACACCCCGCCGGCGAGCGCGACGATGCCGGACCACCCGTCGCGGCCGACGGGCACCTCGACCCGCGCGAGCGGGTCGTACCCTCGGTACCCGAGGAACGTCAGCAGGGCCTGCCGCGGCTCCTGACCGCCGACGAGGCGTGCGCCGATGGTGAGCCGCCCCGCCCCGAGGTCGAGGGCGAAGCCGGTGACGGTGCCCGGTATGACGACGAGAGTCGCATCCAGCACCACGCGCTCGTCGCCGGGCGGGCCGGCGGGAATCATGAGCCGATCCTCCGGGGTGGTGGCAGAATCAGTGTAGCGTCGAGCTGACGGGCGACGCCGAGCCGGGGGTCGTGCATCTGGATCGCGGCTTCGACGGGTCGCGACGAAGCACCACCGTCCGTAGGTGCCTACGCCTCGTTCTTCACAAGGGCTTCCAGCATGGCGACGCACTCCGACGGATGAGGAAGGTCGGCGATCTCGTCGGCCACGCGCCGAGCTGCCACGCGGTAGGCGGCGTTACCGAGAACCTGTTCGAGCGCCCGACGCACGCGCGCTGGTGCGGCGGGGCCGTCCTCCAGGGCGACGCCGGCGCCAACGGCCTGGACGCAGCGGGCGTTCGCGTACTGGTCCAGCGTGAATAGCGGCACGACGACCATCGGAATGCCGGCGCTGAGGCCGAGCAGCGTCGTGCCGAAGCCGCCGTGCGCGACCATGGCCTCGGCATGCGGCATCACCTGCTCCTGGGGCCACCACCGCTCGACGTGGACATTCGACGGGAGTGATCCGAGGCGCTCGGGGTCGCCCGCCGCGCCGAGGGTCAGCAGGACCCGCACCGGCAGGTCAGCCAGCGCCACGAGCACAGCGCGGTAGAAGTCCGGGAAGAATCCGACCGTGGCTGCGACGCTGCCGAAGGTCACGTACACCAGCGGTGCTCGGGACTCAGGCCACCAACCCCGTGGCAAGTCGGTCGGAGCATCTGGCGGCAGGGCCTGGCGGAACCGATGGGTCGGCCGGGCCACAGGCTGGGTCTGGTCCTCCAAGGAGGCGGGTACCAGCGTCAGGCGCGGCGCAGCGAGCAGTCCCGCCGTGCCGAGCGTCGAGCCGAACTGGCGAAGGGGTTCGTCGACCAGTGGCCGGATGACCTCCTCGAAAGACGCCACCGAGACCGCCACTTGCGCGTGCGGGATGCCGGTGCGCTCGGCCACCAGGTACGACGCGAACTCGGCCGTCTCGCGCAGGACCAGGTCGGGTCGCCACCGGTCGGCCACGGCCTGCATGGCCGGGAGGGCAGCCCGCACGTTGGTGCCGCAGAAAATCTCCCTGATTACCACAGCGTTGGCTTCTTCCCGTGACAAGGCGGGCAATCGCGCGAGCACGGGACCGGTCTCGTCAGCCGGCGCATCCGCCAGTGGGGCGTGCGCGAAGCCCGCGCGCTGCACCGCCGAGGCAAAGGACGCCGGCGCCCCTACCCGGACCTCGTGGCCCGCGTCGCGGAGGGCGGCCGCGAACGGCACCAGCGCGGCGAAGTGGCCCGCCCCGGCGGTGGTGGCTACGAGGACGCGCATCGCGCCGTCGTCCGCCGGTCGGATCCGTCGCCCGCCCGTCCCCGACTGCCACGCCCCATCGTCGTCCCCTCTCCACCGGGGCACCGCCCCGGCCCGGCGTCAGTGTACCAGCACGCGAGGCAAGGCCCGCGAGCAGGTTCATGGTTGGCCGTGGTCAACCAAGGTGAGGAATGCCGTGTCATCGTTCACGATGACGATGCGCGCCATCCGCTCGTCGGCCATCGGATCGTCCTCCTTCGCCGGCTCGGTGTCCCGTGTTCGGCGACCTGCGCGACCGAATGGCCGGTACACCAGCTCGCCTCGGTGGGCCCCGCCGGCGGCGATGCGCGTCGCCGCCAGGTCCCCTCGGCGATCTGCTGCTCCGCCGTCGCCGACCAATCCGGGAACGCGGTTCGCCATTCCGCCCAGGCAAACGTCACCTGCTCCGAGCCACGGGGCATGTCCGGGATCGACCAGTCGATCGCGTAGTCGGCGGCGAACAGCTCATCCGCCGCCGTCAGATTCCCCCGGCTGACCACTTCCGCGAAGTATTGGCGCACGAGCGCCTTGTTCTCCTCGTTCGACATCGATACCGCTCCCGTGCCGTGCCCCGCGCGGCCATGAAGCCGCTGTCGGCGAGCAGGACATCCGGGCGGAATGCGGGCAGGATCCCTTGATAGTCGTGGAAGTATCCGACGGCCGAGTCCCCGAAGATGTGCTGGATGTCGTAAGTGTGCGCCGCCAGGCGCGCCGCTCGGTAGGCGTCCTCCGGGGAGACCTCGACCTCGACTTTGCCGGACGGGCGGCGACCGTGCCGTCGGGGTGCTGGGGCCCGTGCCCCGAGATGTAGGCGTGGCCGGGGTGGACCCGCACCCAGTCCAAGGAGAGGCGGATGCCGGGCGGGACCTTGGGCGGCTCCGGCTGCACCAGCCCCGGCGCGTCGAGCTTCGCTTCGATCCGCATCGCTACCTGCCTGCGAGCCGGAGGCTACAGCCCCTCAGCACGGGTTGTCCAGCTGGGCCCCCGAGACCGCGCCGCACCGTCGATGCTTGCGTGACTCGGCACTGGGGCACCATCGTCGTGGTCTGCGGCGCGACCGGGCTCACGTCTCGTCCGGCACCGCCAGGGGATTCGCGCCGCCTCAGTCTCGGCGTCGCCGGGCTCGTGCTCGTCCCCGTCGCGGCCGACCACGACGCGGGCTCGAATCTTGGCCACCTCCTCGTCGCCGTGCGCGCGGATCGCGGGGCGGGCCTGAAGATTCGGCTCGCTCCCTCGCGCGAGGTGGCCGCCCGTTCTCCCCAGTTGGGCTACATCTCAGCCCTGGATGGCGATCTCCCGACCCATCCCGGCAGGCCACGAGATCGTTCATTTCGCTCCCACGCTTGCTCCTGCACCGTGACAGTGACGCGGACGGCGGCGACAGACCACACTAGCAGTTGGCGGCGGCGATGGGGCGGCCGCACTCCCCATCCGGAGCGGTGTTTGTGCGCGCGTGGCCCCCGCGTCGCCCGAGATTCGGGCCGCTCCAGCCGTGGCAGCGCAACCAGTACGCCGTCGTGGCGTCCGTCGGGCTGGCCTTCTGCGCCTTCGAACTGAGCAACCCGTTCGTCCCGCTCTACATCCGCCACCTCGGCGTCGGCGACCTCAGCGAGGCGGCCTTCTGGGCGGGCCTCATCGCCGGCATCACGCCGCTGCTCGCCGCGCTCATGGGGCCGATCTGGGGTTCGGTGGCGGACCGGTACGGCCGCAAGGCGATGGTGCTGCGGGCGTTGGTCTGCATCGCGGTGGCCCAGTTCCTCACCGGATTCGTGCCGAACGTCTACTGGCTGCTCGCACTGCGAATCATGGATCATGATGGGAGTCTTCGCCGGCTTCACGTCGATGTCGCTGGCGCTGGCGGTCTCGGTCACGCCGCGCGAGCGGATGTCCCAGACGATCGCGCGGGTGCAGGCGGCCCAGATCGCCCCGGCCGCGATCGGGCCGCTCATCGGCGGGCCGCTCGCGGACCTGCTCGGGCAGCGGGCGACGTTCATGATCACCGGGGCGCTGCTCCTGGTGCCCATCGCGCTGATCGCGGTCGTGCTCAAAGAGTCGGCCGACGCGCCGTCGCCCGACAAGCCGGCCGCGAAGGTGCCCGCGCGGGGCGGCTCGATGCTCGGGCTGATGCTGCTACCGGGCTTCGCCGCCGCCGTGGCGATCCTCTTCCTGACGCGCTTCACGGAGCGCGCCATCCAGCCCATCGTGCCGCTCTACCTGATCGAGCTCCAGACGCCCGCCGCGCTCCTCGCCACCATCACCGGCGTGGCCGTCTCCGGCGGGGCCGTCGCCGCCACCTGCTCCTCGCTGCTCTACGGGCGGTGGGCGCAGCCGGCGACGATCCGGCGGGTGCTGGTGGCGGCGCTCGCGGGTGCCGCCGCCTGCGCGGCGCTGTTCGCACTGGCCCGTGGCTGGCCGGAGGTGATCGGGCTGCGGCTGTTGCTCGGCTTGCTCGCCGGCGGCACGATCAGCCTGGCGTACACGTTGGGTGCGCGCCTCGCGCCGCCCGAGCGGGCCGCCACCACCATGGCGCTGCTGGCAAGCTGGGGGATGCTCGGCAGCGCCGTCGCCCCAATCCTGGCGGGGATGCTCGGACGGCTCAGCCTGCGGGCCGTCTTCGTCGCCACGGCGGCCGCGTACCTGCTCGCGGCGCTGCTCGTGGCGCTCCCCGCGATCCGGCGCGCCCGCGCCGTCGGCGGGCAGCCGTCCATCGAGGCCGAATCCCCGTAGGATCGCCCGGCACGGTCAGCTCCCCGATGCCCTTCGGGCAGCGCGCAGCAACCGAGGACCCGTCGCGTCGAACGAGGTGGGGCGTGCGCCGCCCGAATGGCGGCGCTACACTGCCGGTCGCGGGCTACGAGGAGGTGGCGCGGTGGACCTCTGGCACCGGCTGGCGGCGTTGATGCTGCTCCTGATCGACCGGTACGACGATCAGGCCATCTTCCTGTGGCTGTTCATCGAGGAGACCGGCGTCCCGCTGCCGCTGCCCGGCGACCTGGCGATGCTGCTCGCCGGCTATCGCGCGGCCCAGGG
>JALYGH010000060.1 GCA_030777205.1 Chloroflexota bacterium | reverse complement strand
GCTCCATGTCGCGCTTGTAGCCGGACCCCCCGCAGGCGTGCAGCATCTTGTCGACGTGGTGAGCGGCGTTCTTGGCCGCCTCGAACTTGATCTGCCACGCCCAGTGCAGGTAGTCGGCGCGGGCGGTCTCCCCCGGCTGCACGATGCGCCGGTTGTCGTCGGTGGCCCGGTCCATCGCCTGCGCCACCGACAGGACGAACACCCGGCAGGCGTTGGTGTCCATCACCGCCTCGCCGACGTAGTCCTGGATCGTCGGGTAGTCGGCGACGCGCATGCCGACGTCGACATGCCGCTTGCGCGTGGTGTGGCGGCGGGCGATGTCGATCGCGCCCATGGTGATCCCGTTCCACACCGACGAGGACCCGACCAGGAAGAACGGGTCGACGGCCTCGTCGTTGGACGCGGCGCCGTCGCCCTCCGGGCCGACGATCTGCTCGGCGGGGATCTTGACGTCCTCGACCTGGATCGGGCCGGACTGGTTCCCGCGCAGGCCGAGCGCGTCCCACAGCGACGGCTGCGCCTTGACGTCCTCGCCATCGATGACGAACACCGACAGGTCGTCGTAGCCCTTGAAGTCAGGGCTCGTGGTCTGCACGACGTAGAAGTCGGCGAAGCCGCCCGAAGTCGTCCACGAGGCCTTCTTGTTGATCTTGTAGCCGCCGTTGTCGCGCTCCGCGCGAGAGGAGAACGGGTACCAGAAGTGCGAGCCGGTCTCGGGGTCCGAGTACGACAGCGTGCCGATCTTGCCCGAGTTCAGCGGACGGATGTACTTGTCGACCAGCTCCGGCGTCGGACGCAGCATGATCGTCGAAACGGCGCCGATGTGCATGACGTAGCACATGGCGGTCGAGGCGTCGCCGTAGCGCGCGATGGTCTCGCAGACCATCGCGAAGGCGACGTGGCTCTCGCCGAGGCCGCCGTACTCCTCCGGAACCGTCAGGGCGAGGAAGCCGTGCTCCCCCAACAGCTCGAGGTTGCGCCGCGGATACAGAAGCTCGTCGTCGGAGCGCTTGGCGTTCGCCCGCATCTCCTGCTCGCAGAGCTCGATGAGCGTCGCTCGCAGCTGCTTCTGGCGCTCGGTGAGGACCCAGTCGGGATCCCAGTCGTAGCCGAGCCCCCAGAAGGGCTCACCGCCCCAGGTCTTCTCCGGCATCCGCTTCCCTCACCATTCCTGTCGAGTGGACGAATTCATTCAAACTGTAGGGGCGCCCGATCACCGAGGCAAGCGCCGGTCCGGGAACCGATGTCCCGGACCGGCGCCGCGCCAGGAGGCGCCCTCGACCGACGCGCCTAGATCTTCTTCACGAAGGTCCGCGCGTTGTAGAGCGCGAGCCCCGAGAGGACGATCAGCACGACGACGATCAGCGCCGCCAGCCACGTCTTGCCGTCGCCGCCCCAGAACTCCGAGACGGCCAGCACTCCGGCCAGGTCACCCATCGCCCATCACCCCCTCGCTCCGGTCGTGCGGAGCAGTCCGCTGGCCCGCATCCGTTCGCGACCGAAGTCGCTCAGCCCGTACCGGCGCACGAGCTTCTCGACCCCGAACGTCCGCTCGAGGTCGATCCGATCGTCTTCCTCGATCGGATACACCAGACCGCCCGACGACAGGTCGGCCAGCGTGAGGCGTGTGTCGTTGTGCCAGTACTCGGTCTCCTCCTCACCGTACTCCGACGCCAGGCGGGCGGCGAGCTCGTAGTCGTACTGCGGCCCCTCCTCCTCGAGCAGCTGCAGCAGGCGACCCTTCACGTGGACCTTGCCCATTGCGTTCACCCCGCCGCCTTCGGGTTCGGGGCGTTGGCGCCGACCGGCACCGGCTTGGCGTCGGTCGAGCTGCGGCCCAGGCCGGGAACCGCCCGGATCACCTCGAGGACGTCACGCCGCTCGGTGAAGAGGACGAAGCTCCCGATCACCGCGATGAGGCCGCCGACGATGAACTCCCAACTCGGCAGCGCGAACGTCGCGATGGTCAGCCACACCAGGGCGAACGGACCGTAGAGCGCGGCGATCGCCTGGCCGCGACCGACGCCGATCAGCGGGAAGGACTTGTACCAGGAGACGTAGCAGAAGCCGAACGTCAGTCCCGCGAGCGCCAGCCAGAGCAGGTTGATCGGGTTGGTGATCGCGGCCCAGGCGATCGAGTAGAGGTCGCCGGCGAGGAAGAGCGCCGCCAGCGGCACGATCAACACGACCCAGTAGAAGGTCTCGGCGGTGAAGCGGACGGTCAGGCTGACGTCGGGGTCGGTGACGTCGAGCGTCCGCCCGGCGATCACGCCCTCGATGCCCCAGCCGAAGATCGCCATCAGCCCACCGAGATAGCCGATCCACGCCTGGCTGCTGCCACCGCTCAGTTCGGCGCTCAATCCGGGCGTGAAGATGAAGACGGCGCCGATGACGATGATGGCGATCCCCATCGCCGCTCGCGCGGTGATCTTCTCCTTGAGCCACACGCGAGCGAGGGCCGCCCCGATCACGGGGTAGCAGAGCGCCGCGACGGCGCCGAACGCCGCACCGACGTATCCGATGGCCAGGAACGATCCGTAGATGGCCATCGGCCCGCCGAACACGGCGGCCAGGGCCAGCCACTTGGAGATGTGGCCGACCTGCACGATGGTGCGGCCGTAGTCCTTGAGCTTGCCCAGGACGGCGGCCCAGACGTACATCGCCAGCAGCACCGCGATGGCATTGAGCATCGAGATGACGGCGGCCGCCTTGAGGAAGCCGGTGGTCGATTCCGACAGGGCCGCGAACGGCTCCTCGTAGTAGAGCGCCGAGCCCGGGATGTACCAGGCCCCCCACAGC
>JALYGH010000059.1 GCA_030777205.1 Chloroflexota bacterium | reverse complement strand
TTGTCCTCGTCGATCTCGATCGACGGGTACGTGTCCGAGCGCGAGATCTCGTCGAGCATCAGCGCGTCGCAGCGGACGAACGACTTGACGTTCTCGGCGCCCTTGTGCACCTTCAGCAGCCCGCGGTAGCTCGTCCGCCCACCGCCCTTGCTGATCGACTTCGACGTGATCGTCGAGGTCGTGTTCGGGGCCACGTGGACGATCTTCGCGCCGGCGTCCTGGTGCTGGCCCTCGTTCGCGAACGCGACCGAGATCACCTCGCCCTTGGCACCCTCGCCCATCAGGTAGATGCCCGGGTACTTCATCGTGACCTTGGAGCCGAGGTTGCCGTCGACCCATTCGACGACGGCGTTCTCGTACGCCACGGCCCGCTTGGTGACCAGATTGTAGACGTTCGATGACCAGTTCTGGATCGTCGTGTAGCGGATGTGGGCGCCGCGCTTGGCGATCAGCTCCACCACCGCCGAGTGCAACGAGTCGGACGAGTAGACCGGCGCGGTGCAGCCCTCGATGTAGTGGACCGAGGAGCCCTCGTCGGCGATGATCAGCGTCCGCTCGAACTGGCCCATGTTCTCGGTGTTGATCCGGAAATAGGCCTGGAGCGGGATCTCGACGTGCACGCCCTTCGGGACGTAGATGAACGACCCGCCACTCCAGACCGCCGAGTTCAGCGCGGCGAACTTGTTGTCGGCGGCCGGGATCACCGTCGCGAAGTGCTCCTTGACGATGTCCGGATGCTCACGCAGGCCCGAGTCCATGTCGAGGAACAGGACGCCCTGCTTCTCGAGGTCCTCGCGGATGTTGTGGTAGACGACCTCGGACTCGTACTGGGCCGAGACGCCGGCCAGGAACTTCCGCTCCGCCTCCGGGATGCCCAGGCGGTCGAACGTGTTCTTGATGTACTCCGGGACCTCTTCCCAGCTCTTCTCGGTCTTCTCCGACGGCTTCACGTAGTAGTGGATGTTGTCGAAGTCGATCTCGGAGAGGTCGGCGCCCCAGGTCGGCATCGGCTTCCGGATGAAGATCTCGTACGCCTTCAGGCGGAACTGGCGCATCCACTCCGGCTCGCCCTTCATCTCCGAGATCTGGGCGACCATCTCGCGGGTCAGGCCCTTGCCCGACTTGAACTTGTAGTCCTCGACGTCGCGGAAGCCGTACCGGTAGTCGGTCGCCCCCGGCGCCATGAGGTCTTGCGGCTTGACTGCCATCTGTGTACCCCTTACCGACCGGCCGTCGCGGCCAGCGACTGCTCGACCTCGCGAATGATCGGGTCGTAGCCCCCGGCCTCGAGCTGCTCGACGAGCTCGCTGCCACCTGACTTGACGACCCGCCCGTCGACGAGGACGTGGACGAATTGCGGCCTGATGTAGTTCAGGAGCCGCTGGTAGTGCGTGATCACCAGCAGCCCCAGATCCTGCTGCTGGGTGTGGATCGTGTTGACCGCCTCGGCGACCGTCCGCAGCGCGTCGATGTCGAGGCCGGAGTCGGTCTCGTCCATGACGCCGATCTTCGGCTTGAGCATCGCCATCTGGAGCATCTCGGCCCGCTTCTTCTCGCCGCCCGAAAGGCCGTCGTTCACGTAGCGTGCCGCGAACTGCGGGTCCATCTTGAGCAGCTTCATCTTCTCCATGAGCTGCTTGCGGAACTCGCCGGCCGTCATGCTCTGGCCGTTGCCGACGGCGCGCGTGGCGGCGCGCAGGAAGTTGCCGAGGCTGACGCCCGGGATCGCGACCGGGTACTGGAACGCGAGGAACAGGCCCTTCTGCGCCCGCTGGTCGGGCGTCATCTGGAGGATGTCCTCGCCCTCAAACAGGACGCGGCCGGCGGTCACCACGTACTTCGGGTGGCCCATCAGCGTGTTCGCGAGCGTGCTCTTGCCGGAGCCGTTCGGCCCCATCAGCGCGTGGATCTCGCCGGGGTTGACGGCGAGGTTGACCCCCTTGAGGATCTCCTTGCCCTCGACCGAGACGTGGAGGTCTTCGATCAGGAACGTTGGCTTCGTGGTCGTCATGGTGTCTTCAAGCACCCTTCCTGCCCGGCGGCCTGCGCCCCGGTGAGTGATTGGATCGTGATCAAGTTCGCCTCGGCGCGGCGGATGCCGTCGCGCGAGAGGTCATCAAGCGTCGTTGCGTCGAGGACGGCCGTGATGCTGTCGCGCACCCGCTCCCACAGTCCGCGCGAGAGGCAGTCGGGCTCGCGCTCGCACGACATCGGCAGGTAGTCCTCCGCCGTGCACTCGACCGGGGCGATCGGCCCCTCCAGGACTCGATACACCTCGCCGACGGTGATCCGCGACGGTGGTCGTGTCAGGCGGTAGCCGCCGTGCAGCCCGCGCACGCCCTCGACAAGGCCGGCGCGCCGCAACTCGCCGATGAGCTGTTCCAGGTAGGCCAGCGGAAGCCCCTCGGTCCGCGAGATCTCGGCCAGCGAGAGGAGGCCGTTGCCGTGCATCCTGGCCAGCTCGGTCATGGCGCGGAGCCCGTAGTGAGCGCGGGTCGATACCTTCATGCCCCTCCGACCTCCCCGTGATCGCTTGATAATCCTACCAAATTCGTCGGAATAGCGCCAGCCGCGGCCGGCTCGGCGCCCCGGCGCGGTCGACCGTCGTGATCGCCCCGCCATCTCGGCGCGGCGCCCGCGTAGATCCGGGCTTCCTTGCGAATCGCGGGATCGGCGGTGCTACACTGCGAGCGGCGGCGCGGTCGGAGGTCATCCGAGCCGAGCAGGTTATCCGTGTCGGAACGGAAGCGGCAGCAGCTCCACGATATCGGCGAGCTGTGCGACGACTTGATCGAGCATCTCGGCGAGGGCGAGCAGGCCGAGTCGATCGCAACGGCCGAGCAGATCCTCGAGAAGGTTCGCCAGTATTTCGGCGTCGATCGAGCCTAGTGGCGGGCTTCGGCAGACGGCGACCGCTCCGGACGTCTGCTATCCTTCCCACCCAGGCCCATCGCGCCCACGTGGGCGTCCCGGCGGTCATGGAATCCCTGGCGAGGTAGGAGCGGCGAGCGATGGCCGTCGACGTCGGCGCGCGCGAGATCGCGATCCGTGCCGCCCCTGCCCCCGGCCGCGTTCGACTGTCGGTGGGCGGTCTGGCGCGACGGCCGGACCGCGAGGCGGCCGTCGAAGCCGCGCTCGGGCGCATCCCCGGCGTCTCCGAGGTACGGGCGAGTGCCCTGACTGGGAACGTCCGCGTCGTCTTCGACCCGGCCGCGACCTCGGCCGAGGACGTGTTGGGCGCGGCCGCCGCTGCGCTCAACCTGATGGTGCGGACCGAGCTTGGGTCGAATGGCCAGGTCGCCGGTCGCGACGGACGGTTCGCCGAGGCCCCGGCGCGCCGCCGGGTCTGGGTGGTGTCCGATGGGGTTCGGGGGCGCGTCCGCCTGGGCGTGGCCGGGCTTCGCGGCCGCCGCGAGCTGGCGGACGGCATGGCGCGCGTGCTTGGAGGGCTGCCCGGCGTGACCGCCGCCCAGGCAAGTCACCTGACCGGCAACGT
>JALYGH010000058.1 GCA_030777205.1 Chloroflexota bacterium | reverse complement strand
GGTCGCCAGATCGGCCACCAGCGAGTGGTAGCGGACGGCCCGGAACCCGTTCGGCAGGCCCGCGTACAGGCCGGTCCCGTCGTGGTGGATCTCCGACGTCTTGCCGTGGAGCAGCTCCGGCGCGCCGACGATCGCGGCGCCGTACGCCTGGGCGATCGCCTGGTGCCCCAGGCAGACGCCGAGGATCGGGATCCGGCCGGCGAACCGCTCGATCGTCGCGACGCAGACCCCGGCGTCGTCCGGCCGGCCCGGCCCGGGCGACAGCACGATCCCGTCCGGGGCGACGCGCTCGATCTCGTCGAGGGTGACGGCGTCGTTGCGGCGCACGTCGACGTCGGCGCCCAGCTCGCAGAGGTACTGGTACAGGTTGAACGTGAACGAGTCGTAGTTGTCGATCAGCAGCAGCCGCGTGATCATGCCCGCACCCCCTCGCGCGCGGGCCGGGCCGCCCGCTCGGCTGCCAGCACCGCTCGGAGCAGCGCGGCCGCCTTGTTCAGCGTCTCCTCGTATTCGAGGGCCGGATCGGAGTCGGCGACGATCCCGCCGCCGGCCTGGACGTGGACCCGCCCGTCGCGGACGAACGCCGTGCGCAGGGTGATGCACGTCTCGAAGTCGCCGTCCCAGCCAAAGAAGCCGACCGCCCCGGCGTAGGTCCCGCGCCGGTCCGGCTCCAGCTCGGCGATGAGCTCCATCGCCCGAATCTTCGGGGCGCCGGAGACGGTGCCGGCCGGGAAGCAGGCCCGCAAAGCGTCGAGCGGGCGCAGATCCGGGCGCAGCCTGCCGACCACGTTCGACACGATGTGCATGACGTGCGAGTAGCGCTCGATGCCCATCAGCTCGGTGACCTGGACCGAGCCCGCCACGCTGACCCGGCCGACGTCATTGCGGCCGAGGTCGACCAGCATGACGTGCTCGGCCCGCTCCTTCTCGTCGCCGAGTAGCTCGGCTGCCAGGCGCTCGTCCTCCTCGGCGGTCTTGCCGCGCCAGCGGGTGCCGGCGATCGGGCGCGTCGTCACCACGCCGTCCTCGACCATCACCAGCATCTCCGGCGAGGCGCCGACCAGGTGGTAGTCGCCGTAATCGAGGAAGAACATGTACGGCGACGGGTTCAGCACCCGCAGGGCGCGATAGATCGCGAACGGGTCGGCGTCCGTCCGGAGCGAGAGCCGCTGGGAGGGCACGACCTGGATGACGTCGCCGGCCGTGATGTACTCCTTGGCGGTGCGGACGATCGCCATGAACTCGCCCGGCGTCAGGTTCGACTCCAGGCGGTCGTGCAGCCCGATGCCCTCGTTGAATTGGGGCACCGAGGCGAGGCGCTCGCCGGTCGGCGCCCGGTCGAGTCGGGCCAGCAGCGCGTCGATCCGCTCGCCGGCGGCGACGTAGTCGGCGTCCAGGTCGCCGTCGAGCGGCAGCCGCGTGACTGCCTTGATCGTCCGCCGCGAATGGTCGAACACCAGCAGCGTGTCGACGAACATCAGGCGGGCCAGCGGCAGCCCGTGCGGGTCGTTCGGCGCGGCCGGCAGCCGCTCGAAGCAGCGGGCGATCTCGTAGGTCATGAAGCCGACCGCGCCGCCGACGAAGCGCGGCAGGCCGGGCAGGCGGGCCATCTTCTCGCGCCCGAGCAGCTCGTCGAGCAGCACCAGCGGGTCGGAGAAGGTCAGCGGGCGGGTGCCGTCGGGCGTCTCGAGGTCGGCCCCGTCCTCGCGGATCTCGAGCACCTCGCGCGGCGCCGTCCCGATGAACGAGTAGCGGCCGACGTTCTCGCCGCCCTCGACGCTCTCGAGGAGGAACGAGTTCCGGCCGCCGCCGAGCTTCAAGTAGGCCGAGACCGGCGTTTCGAGGTCGGCCAGCACCTCGCGGTAGATCGGCGCGAACTTCGCCGTGCCGGCCAGCGTGCGGGCCTGGGCGAGCGTCGGGGTGTACATCAAGCACCTCCGGTCTTGCCGACCCCGGTCATGTCGGGGCGCTGGTCCAGGAAGTAGGTCAGCCCCATCGCCTCGCGGGCGAGCCGCAGCGTCTCCTCGGCCTCGCGGCGGGCCTGGCGGCTGCCCTCGGCGATGACCTCGTCGATCAGCTCCGGCTTCGCCTCGACGGCCGCGCGGCGCTCGCGGATCGGCTCGAGGAACCGCTCCAGGGCCGCGACGAGCTTCTTCTTGACCTCCACGTCGCCCACCCGGCCGGCCCGGTAGCGCTCCTTGAGGTCGTCGACCTCGGCCGTGTCGTCGTTGAAGGCGTCATGGTACTGGAAGACAGGATTGCCCTCGACGTGGCCGGGGTCGGTCGCCCGCAGCCGGGTCGGGTCGGTGTACATCCCCATCACCTTGCGGCGCACCTCCTCCGGCGGGTCCGAGAGGAGGATCGCGTTGCCGAGGCTCTTGCTCATCTTGGCCTTGCCATCCGTCCCGACCAGGGTCGGCACGTCGCCGATCAGCGTGTCCGGGATCGGGAACACCTCGTCGTACAGCTCGTTGAAGCGGCGAGCGATCTCGCGGGTCACCTCGAGGTGCGAGGCCTGGTCCTTGCCGACCGGCACGAGGTTGGCGCGGACCATCGTGATGTCGGCGGCCTGGAGGACCGGGTAGCCGAGCAGGCCGTACGAGGCCGTCTCGATCTCAAGGTCGCGCATCACGTCCTTCAGCGTCGGCACCCGCTGGAGCCGCGGCACCGAGATGAGCATGCTGTAGAGCAGGTGCAGCTCGCACACCTCCGGCACGAGCGACTGGAGGTAGATGGTGCTGCGCGCGGGGTCCATCCCGACGCTGAGGTAGTCGATCACCTGCTCGCGGACGTTGGCGCCGATCTCGCTCGCCCGGTCGTACGCGGTCGTGAGCACGTGGTAGTCCGCCACGATGAAGTAGCAGTCGTACTCGTCCTGGAGCCGTACCCGGTTCGCGAGCGACCCGACGTAGTGCCCCAGGTGCAGCTTCCCGGTCGGGCGGTCGCCCGTCAGGATTCGTCCCTTCGTCGCCATGCTGCGCTTCGCCTCCCCCGGCCTGTCGAACAACGCAAAGCGCCCCTCGTCCAGTCAGGGACGAGGGGCGCTCGTGGTGCCACCCTGATTCGGCCGCGCCGAAATGGCGATGGCCCTCATTCGCGGGCACGGCCAGCAACGGTGCGCGGCGATGCCCTACACCCAGATAACGGCGGCAACTCCGGCGACGCCTACTGGCCGAGCGGTCTCGACGTTCGGGCCGCGACTCCCGGGGCCATTCGCCGCCGTTCACGCCACCGGCTCACACCTAACCCGGCTCTCTGAGGCGATTCCGACGGGTACTCGTCCCGTTCGCAGTCATTCGCATATTCGACTGTTGGGGAGTATACGGGTCGCCGCCCGCCTCGTCAAATGGGTAGGCGGCGGCGCGGGACGAGGCCGCGCACGCATCGGCACTACGCGCGGGCACCGCTTCGCCGCGGCTACTCCGCGACGGCAACCTTGCGCGGGCGCCCGCGTCGGCGGCGGGGCGCCTCCCCGTCGGTCAGCCAGGCCAGCACCGTGTTCTCGCGGGTCTCGCCGTAGCCAATCGAGGTGTTGCTCTCCTTAGCTGCTCGGGCAAGGTTGAGCTTGATCTTTCGCAGCGATTCATCGCCTTCGGGCACAAGCTCCACCGTGTTATCGGCCGCCAGACTGGCGATCGCCTGTCGGTACGGCTCACGCTCTTGGTAGCCCTTCGTACGCTGCTTCAGTCGCTGCTTGGCCGTCCTGTCCTGCTGTCGGATCTGTGGCATGTCGCATTCACCTCTTGGAAAATTCTCGATTACCTTGGGGCGGGCTACAACATCATAAACACGCTCGGCAACGATCGCAAGGGATATCGGTCGAGATACGTCACTAGATGAGCCGGTCTGCAGATATAGGGACATTACGGCGGGCCGAACGCTTCTCCCGCTCGTGCGACGATTGCGTGATACCACCGTCCGGCGTGACGTTTTCCCGGATGCTCGCCCTCTCGATGGAGACGGCTCCACGAATGGCGAGTTGATGCCGACCGATTGTCGCGGCGTGGGCGACCGTGCGTGGTGAGTGATGCAGACCGTCGGGTGGTGCCGCGCGCCGGCGATCGGCACATGATGGTGGCGTCTGCTCGGAAGCGAACGGAGTAGCGTCGCCGGTCTGGTACATTCTCCGAGATGCACCGACGCCCGCGGTGTCGCGGCAACCCTCAGGCGCACTTCGGGAATCCGGCCGGCATGACGATCGACCACACGCTTCCGACCAGGGCGGGGACGCCGGTCGCTTCGGCGCCGAAGATCACGCTCGAGGGATTGGGCAAGGTCTTTCCGGCCGCCACCGGGCGCGTGGTCGCCCTCGAGAACGTGGACCTGGCCATCCCGGTCGGCCAGTTCTGCTGCATCGTGGGGCCGTCCGGATGCGGGAAGACGACCCTCCTCCGCATCCTGGCCGGCCTGGAGACGCACACCACGGGCCGCCTGGAGATCGTCCACCACAACCAGCGGCGCCCGCTCAACGCGATGGTGTTCCAGGAGCAGTCGATCTTCCCGTGGATGACCGTCGAAGAGAACGTGGCGTACGGACTCCGGATGCGCGGCGTCCCGGCCCGCGAGCGCCGCGAGGTCGTCGGCTACTACGTCGACAAGGTCGGACTGTCGCAGTTCCGGCGGGCGTATCCGCACCAGCTTTCCGGCGGGATGAAGCAGCGCGTCGCGGTGGCCCGCGCCTTCGCAACCGACCCCGAGATCCTGCTGATGGACGAGCCGTTCGCCGCGCTCGACGAGCAGAACAAGAGTCTGCTTCAGGAGGAGCTGCTCAAGATCTGGGAAGAGTCGAAGAAGACCGTCGTCTTCATCACCCACTCGATCGACGAGGCGCTCGTCCTCGGCGACCGCGTGCTGGTGATGACTGCGCGGCCGGGCACCCTCAAGGCCGACATCCCGGTCCGCTTTGAGCGACCGCGCAGCGTCTACGAGCTTCGCGCGACGCCGGAGTTCGGCGCCCTGTCGTACGCCGTCTGGAGCTACCTGCGCGACGAGGTGCAGCGCGCACGACGGGCGGAGGTCGACGCGTCGTGAGGGGCGTGCCCGGCGAGCTGGAGGGAGCCGTCAGATGAGCCAGTCGTCGCTCCGCGTCGGTCGGGCCGGCGGCCTGCCGCGCGTGCGGGCCCGATCCGGCGCGGGCGAGCGCAGGCCCGGCCGGGTGTCGCGCCGGACGCTGGAGCGGATGGTCGCCCTGCTTGCCCCGCTGCTACTCCTGGTTCTCTGGGAGCTGCTCGTCCGCGCCCGGGCGCTCGACCCGCGCTTCTTCCCGGCCCCGCTCTCGATCGTGAACACGTTCGTCGAGCTTGCCCGGACCAGCCTGCCGGGCCACATCGCCGTCAGCCTCTCGCGCGCCGCCATCGGGTTCGCGCTCGGCGCGATCCCGGCGATCCTGATCGGCGTCGTCATGGGGCTGGTGCCGCTCGTGCGGGCCGGGCTGCAGCCGGTCGTCGGCGCGCTCTTCCCGATCCCGAAGGTGGCGATCCTGCCACTGGTGATGCTGATCTTCGGCCTCGGCGAGCAGTCGAAGTGGGCGATCATCGCGATTGGCGTCTTCTTCCAGGTGCTGATCGGCACGGCGGCCGGGGTGGCGAACATCGACCGGATCTACCTCGACGTCGGGCGCAACTTCGGCGCCGGCCGGCTGGCGACGCTCTGGACGATCGCGCTGCCGGGCGCGCTGCCGATGATCTTCGCCGGCCTGCGCCTCGGCTGGGGCGTCTCGCTGCTCCTGCTGGTGACGGCCGAGATGGTGGCCGCGAAGTCGGGGCTCGGCTACCTGATCTGGCAGTCGTGGCAGACGTTCGCGATCGAGGAGATGTACGTCGGGCTGGTCACGATCGCCGGGCTCGGCATCCTGTCGTTCTGGCTGCTCGACGCGATCGAGGGCTGGCTGCTGCCCTGGAAAGCGCGCCAGTAGCCGGCCGCCTCACGGCCTACGTCAGCGCCGCGCCGCCATCGACGGTCATCATCGAGCCGGTGATCATCTTAGATCTGAGGCGCGAAGCGATCTGGTGGGCGGGCCCGCGAGCCTACGAGTCGGCCGCGCCCCGGCCAGGACCCAGGCGAGAATCAACCGGTCAAGCAATTGGCGCGGCCGACCATGATCCGGCCGTAGCCGATGAGCGGATGGTCATGGTCGCCAGCTCCAGTCCCCGGCGAGACGCGATCATGCGCGCTTGCGGACGACCCAGATCTCCTCGGCGGGCCAGCGCCGCGCCCACTCCTTGTCCGCCAGGTCACCCCGGTACGTCGTGCGGGCATCATTCGGCGCCTGGAGCTCGATCAGGTCCTCGATCACCAGTCCGTTCTGCTTGAACAGCCGGATCCAGGCGCCGTATGGGAGCTGGTAGTACACGAGGCCGGATGTCTCCTCGAAGCGATGCAGCCCGAAGTAGTCGTTCACGAGCCGCTCGCCCCCCTGTTCGGTGGCCGGATCGTAGCAGATGTCCACCAGTGGGGTCGGGTGGCTGAATGCAAGCAGCCCGCCCGGCCGCAGCAGCCGGGCCACCTCCGGTACCGTCTTGTATGGGTCGGCGAACTGCATCGCCCCGTGGTCGCAGAACACGATGTCGAAGCTCGCATCGGGCAGCGGGACCGCCTCGGCACTGGCGTGCACGAGCGGGAACTCGACGCCGGCCTCGGCCATCAGCATCCTGGCATGCTCCAGCTGGCGGGCCGAATTGTCCAGGCCGGTGCAGCGCGCCCCGCGCCTGGCCAGCCTGATCGCCTGCTGCGCGGCGCCGCACCCGAACTCCAGCACGTCCTTGTCGCGCACGTCGCCGAGGACGTTCAGCTCGGACTCGGGGATGTTCCAGATCCCCCAGCCCTCGACCCAGTCGGAAAGCTGCTCGGCGTGCTTCGCCTGGTACTCGTCGCTGATGCGGTCCCAGTGCCGGCGGTTCTTGGCGGCCGCTTCGGACAGGCTGTCGGTCAGCGTGGGCTCGGTCGGCGCACCGTCGGCGCATACGCCGTCGGCCACCCCACCCGTCGATGACGTCGCGCGTTGCTCACCGGCCACGCCAGGGCCCCCTTTCGTCACGGCCCGTCGACGCCCTCGCCAGGACGGCGCGACCTGTTGAGCAGACGGCGGCGCGGCAGCCCATCAGGGCCATGTCGCCCCGGCGAAAGACGTGGCCCTCTCCGCGACCGTCGGCCGAGTTCGCGCCGGTCATGCGCATCGGTCAGGAGCGCTTCCGCCACGCCTCGTACTCGCGCAGCGTCTCCTCGCCCGGCGGGTAGTTGCCGCGCAGCGATTCCCCACCGTCGATCTTCTGCTTGATGAAGACCTCGAGCTCCTCGCGGGCGGCCGCCTTCTCGGCGACCTCGGCCGCGAGGTGGCGCGGGATGACCACAACACCATCCGCGTCGCCGAAGATCACGTCGCCCGGCCGGACCATGATCCCGCCGCAGCCGATCACGTGGTTGTAGTCGGCCGCGTGGTGGATCGTCGTGCTCGCCGAGGCGTGGGCCGCCTTGACGAAGGCCGGCAGCCCGGTCGCCTCGATGCCGGCCACGTCGCGGATGGCGCCGTCCGTCACGAAGCCGGCCGCCCCGGCCGCCTTCATCTTCGCGACCAGGATCTCGCCGAGGGTGCCCGCCCGGACGTCGCCGCGCGCGTCGATCACCAGCACCTCGCCGGGGCCCATGCGCTCGATCGTGTAGCGCTGGGGGTGGTTCGGGTCGCGCATCGCCTCGGTCGAGTCAAGGTCCTCGCGGGCCGGCACGTAGCGCAGCGTCACCGCCTCGCCGACCATCACGTAGCTCCGGTCCAGCGGGGCCGGCCCGAGCATCTGGCTGTGGCGGATCCCGAGCTTGGACAGCTCGGTCGTCACCGAGGCGGCGCTCGCCCGTCGCAACGTCTCAAGCGTGCCGCTCGGCAGCGGCTCCAATCCTTCGATCAGCATGGCCCCTCCTCGGTGTCGCAGTGTAGCGCCGCTCGGGTCCGCGAGCAATCGCGCCCGCACCACTCGGAAGGCATGATAGAATTCCCTGTCGTTTTTTCGGGCGCCGGGAGCGGACCCGCCCGTCAGGAGCACTACGTGAGCAAGCGCGTCGTCGTCACGGGTCTCGGCTGCGTGACGCCCCTTGGCCCGGACGTCCAGTCGACCTGGAGCGCGCTGCTCGCGGGGACCTCCGGCGTCGGGCCGATCACCCTCTTCGACACGGCCGACTTCGAGGTCAAGATCGGCGCCGAGGTCAAGGGCTTCGACCCGAGTAAGTACATGTCGTCGAAGGAGGCGCGGCGGATCGACCGCTTCATCCAGCTCGGCATCGCGGCCGCGCGAGAAGCCTGGTGCGACGCCGGCCTCGACGGAGACGAGTGGGACTCTACGCGGGCCGGGGTGCTGGCCGGCTCCGGCATCGGCGGCATCGGCAGCTTGAGCAGCGGCTTCGAGACGCTCCACACTCGCGGGCCCGACCGCATCAGCCCGTTCCTCGTCGTCCAGATGCTGGTCGACCTGCTGCCGGGCCAGATCTCGATCAACCTCGGGCTGCGCGGCCCGAACTTCAGCGTCGTGTCGGCCTGCGCGACGAGCGGCAACACGATCGGCGAGGCCGCCGAGATCATCAAGCGCGGCGACGCCGACGTGATGCTCGCCGGTGGTGCCGAGGCGGGGATCGTCCCGATCGGCGTGGCGGCCTTCCACGCGATGCGGGCGCTGTCGACGCGCAACGACGCCCCCCAGCGCGCCAGCCGGCCCTTCGACAAGGACCGCGACGGCTTCGTCATGGGCGAGGCCGGCGGGATGATCGTCCTCGAGTCGCTCGAGCACGCTCTTGCGCGCGGCGCCCGCGTCCACGCCGAGCTGGCCGGTTATGGCACGACCGCCGATGCGCACCACGTCAGCTCGCCGTCCGAGCAGGGCGAGGGCGCGGCCGAGGCGATGCGGATCGCCCTCCGCAAGGCGGATCTGTCGCCGCGCGACGTCGACTACATCAGCGCCCACGCGACCGCGACGCCGGTCGGCGACCTGGCCGAGAGCATGGCGATCAAGGCGGTCTTCGGCCCGGCGGCGCAGGATGTCCCGGTCTCGTCGATCAAGTCGATGACGGGGCACCTGCTCGGGGCGGCGGGCGTCGTCGAAGGGATCGCCTGCATCAAGGCGATCCAGGACGGCATGATCCCGCCGACCATTAACCTCGACAACCCGGACGAGGGGTGTGACCTGGACTACGTGCCGAACGAGGCGCGCCGCCGCACGGTCGACGTCGCGATCGACAACACATTCGGCTTCGGCGGCCACAACTGCAGCCTGGTCCTCGCCCGGTTCCGAGGCTAGGCTTTGTCTTCCGTGTCCTGGATGGATGAGGTCCGGCGCGTACTGGAGCACGTCCAGGCGAGCGACGCCACCGAGGTCGAGTTGTCCCACGGGCGATTTCGCCTCAAGCTCAGGCGCCGGCCGGGCGCACGCCCGGCCCC
>JALYGH010000057.1 GCA_030777205.1 Chloroflexota bacterium | reverse complement strand
GCCAGCATCGACACCTGCGGGTCCTGCCGCCCTCGCATCCTCGCCACCTCTCCGGTCGATGGCCCCATCCTACCGAACGACACGGCCGCGCCGGTAGTCCGGCGCGGCCTATTTCAGCAGCCTGCTATAGATGGCGGCGCATGAAGTGTCAATCGCCGACGTGCGCCGTACTCCCGGGCATGCTTGGCGGGGTCCGGCAGCCACGAACCTCGGCCTCTCGCATCTCGGCCGTCGTGAGGCGTCTTTCCGATCGCGCCGAGCAGGGTTTTCAGCGCATTCCGGCGAATGGTGGGTCGCGACTGTCGCCGGCGACCGGCATTCGCCGGCCGTGTCAGGGGCGGCGGTAAGGTCTGGATCCCCCTCCTTCATCTCCCCGCCTGCTCCGGCTCCGTGCCCCGGCCCGTCCCGTGACCCGTGGCCGGATGAGGGGCCGGAGGACGTGAGGACGTGGGTACTGCCCACGTCCAGCTTCGCTGGGGGCCCCACGTCCGACTATCGTCGTGGTGAACGCATCAGGCCCGGGCGGCGGGGCCACCCGTCGAACGCTACGCGCTCTCGTCCTGGATTAGCGGCTCCAGCGCGCCGCCCTCGAGCCAGCCGCGAGAGCAGCAGGGCGCGGCCGGGTCGACGCCGTCGAAAATGACATGGCGGGCGACGGCGCGGATGGCGGGCGCGAGCGACGGGAAGTGCTGCGCGAGCCCGTCGACGAGCCGGTCCGTCTCATCGAGCAGCCCGCGGATGGGCGCGTCAGTCTCCAGGCTGACCAGCTCGCGGACGAGTCGGTACTGCTCGGATGTCAGCTCGAGCCAGAGGCGGCGGTCGAGATCCTGCGCGGTCGCGGTGGCGCTGAAGCTGTACACGGGCTGCCTCCTCCACATCGCGGCCGTCGCGGCGGCCGCTCTGCCAAAGGAAGGTACGAGACGGTCCGAAACGTTACGGCGGCGTGAGTTTGCTCGTCATCCGTGTAGAGCACCCCGGGCCCCTCGCGCCGCGCTAGAGGGGCCACCACCTCCGGGGAGGTGCCCGGCACGTCGGACGGTCGTGCCTCCGGTCGCGGCGGTGGCGATGCACGCCAGTCCCGCCGCCCGGTCGCCGGCGCGCCGACCGCCCGCCGGTCGCGAGTGCCACGCCGTTGACCAGCGAGTTACGTCCGAAGGTCAGATCACCCGGCGATCGCGGAGGCGTGTCAGCTCTTCCGCCCTCAGCCCGAGCAGCTCCCCCAACACCTCATCTGTTGCCGCGCCGAGATCCTGGCCGGCCCACCGGACCTCGCCCGGCGTCCGGCTCAGCCGCGGCGTGACGCCCGGCATCAGCACGTGCCCCAGGCGGTCGTCCGGCAGGTCCACCAGCATCTCGCGGGCTCGGTACTGCGGATCCTCGGCGATGTCTCGCACGGAGTAGACCGGCCCGGCCGGCACGTCGGCCCCCTCCAGCACGGCCATCGCCTCGTCGAGCGTCCGGCTCGACGTCCACTCCGCGATCAGCGCGTCCAGCTCCTCGACGTTCGCTCGCCGGGCCTGGTTCGTCGCGTACTTCGGGTCCTCGGCGAGCTCCGGGCGGCCGATCGCCGCCGAGAAGCGTCGGAAGATGCCGTCGCCATTCGCCCCGATCGCCAGCCAGCGGCCGTCCGCCGTCGGGTACGTGTTCGACGGCGCCGAGCCGCCCAGGATGTTGCCGGTCCGCTCGCGCACCCGCCCGTCGTAGCCGTACTCCGGCACGATCGACTCGAGCATCGAGAAGACCGACTCGGCCAGCGCCACGTCGACGACCTGGCCCTGGCCGGTGTGCTCGGCGACCCGCAGCGCCAGCAGCGAGCCGATCGTCGCGTACAGCGCCGCGATGCTGTCGCCGATGCTCAGCCCCACCCGCAGCGGTGGGCGGTCCGGCCAGCCGGTGATGTAGCGAATGCCGCCCATCGACTCGGCAATGTTCCCGAAGCCCGGGCGGTGGCTGTACGGCCCGGTCTGGCCGAAGCCCGAGATCCGCACCATCACCAGGGCCGGGTTTTCCTTCGCGAGCTCGTCGTAGCCCAGCCCCCACTCCTCCATCCGTCCGGGCCGGAAGTTCTCGATCAGGACCTGGCACTGGCCGGTCAGCTTCCGCACGATCTGGCGGCCCTCGGGCGTCCGCAGGTCGACGCTGACGCTCTGCTTGTTGCGCGACTGGACCATCGACCAGAGCGAGCCGTGCTCGGTCACGAAGCTCCAGGTGCGGAGCGGGTCCCCGCCGCCCGGCGGCTCGATCTTCAGCACCTCGGCGCCGAAGTCGGCCAGGAGCCGGCCGCAGAAGGGCCCGGCGATCAGCGACCCGAGCTCGAGGACGCGCACCCCGGCGAGCGGCCCGCCCGGCTGTCCGTAGTGATGCTCCGCCGGGCCCGTGCACGGGTCGTCCGATCCGAACATGCGACTCCTCCCGTCAGGCGGTGCCCCAGTCGGCGTCCGCCACGCGGATTCTAGCCAGATGCTCGCCTTGAACGGTCAGCGGAGCGGCGTTGCCCGGCGCACTCGGAAGACCGGGTCGCCGGCCACCATTCGCGATCCCGACGCCTACGGACCGCTGCGCTCGATCGGTCGGCGCGACTGGTGATAGATCCGCACGATCGTGCGGCGGCGAGTTGAGCGACGATAGTAGTTTCGGTACGGCGGGGTGGACCACCGGCGTACACGTCGTCCGTCCGTGAGCCGAATTTCCGGTCCCTGGAGCTCTCCGATTGCCAACTGTTCGATTATTGCTACGAGGCGGTCGAGGCCCCGCCTCGCAGCGTCCGGGCTGTCCCGATCGATGAACTCGTAAGCCTCGGCGAGATCCGTCCTCGCCGCCCGAGTGAAGGCGACTCTCATTCAGGAGCAGCGCGCCCCCGGATGTCGCGGAGGACCTCGTCCATGGGCAGGACGCGGCCGGCGGCGAAGTCGTCCAGTCCGAGGCGAACGGCCGCGTCCTCGTCAGATGTCAGCTCGTCTCCATCGTCGGGCATGGCCAGAAGGTAACGGCCGGGCGGCAGCTCCTGAAGCTCCTTCAGGACGTGGGCCCCATCCCACTCGATCAGCGTGGCCCGCAACGATCGCTCTCCTCGTGCTACCCTGTCCGCCCCATTGTACGCCGCGCGGTCGGCGGGGCGTCGCGTCCCGGCGTATCGCCACCCCGCGCCCTCGCCGAGCCCGCGCCGTTCAGCGCAAGGCTGTCTCCTCGCACATTCGCCCGCCCGGTCGTACTTTACACGTCGCCCCGGTGCGCGTATGCTCGGGGAGCGCCCCCAGCAGAGCCCGTCCCGCGCGAAGATCCTCGACGAGGTGCGCCGCCCGTGGCCGTCTCGGCCCGCCCGCCCCAGGCACCGCCCGCTCCTTGCCGGTCGGCCGGCGCGACGAGCCTCGCGCCCGTCGACCTCAACGAGGACCCGCGCCGGATCGTCGAGCACCTGGCCGGCGGGCTGCTGGTGCTGGCGCCCGTCGGGACCGGCAAGACGACCGTCCTCGCCGAGCGGCTCGCCCACGCCGTCGCCGTCGGCGTCGCGCCGGAGCGGACCCTCTGCCTGAC
>JALYGH010000056.1 GCA_030777205.1 Chloroflexota bacterium | reverse complement strand
CAGCAGGACCCGACGATCGTGCTGGACTGGCTACTCGGGACGGCGCCGCCATCCGAGGGCGCCGCCGAAGTCGAGACCGCCGGCGGGCGCGGACCCCACGCCGCCCTCTGGCTGCTCGCGCCGGCGGCCGGCCTGCCGTTGCTTGCCCCCGGCGTGCTTGCGATCGCCGCGCCGTCGTTCGCGCTGCTCTTCCTCGCCGACCGCGCCGGCAACGTCGCCGGTCACTGGGCCGGGGCGATGCTGCCGGTATTCTGGTTCGCGGCAGCGGCCGGCCTGGCGACGCTCGCGCGCTGGGCGGGACCGCAACGAGCGGGTGTCGCGCGGGGCGGGGCGGCCGTCGTGCTGGTCGCGAGCGCGGTCTGCTACTGGCAGTTCAGCTTCTTCCCGGGCGGCGGCGAGTACGAGGCGGGGCGGTTCGAGTGGACCGACCATGAAGCGGATCTTGCCCGGGCGATCGCACTCGCGCCGCCGGACGTCCGGCTGGATGCTACCCGGCGGATCGTGCCCCACCTCGCCAACCGGGCCGAGGTGTACCAATGGCCGTCGACCTTCTACACGGCGGCGCTGCGGCCCGACCTTGCCAAGGTCGACGCCTTTGTCTTCGACCTGACCGACTCGCAGACGCGCCGGGCGCTCGACCCGACCGACCAGGACACCGTCCTGACGAAGCGGCCGCCTCTGCACGTCCGATCCTGGGGTGACGACGTCATCCTGGCAACCCGCGACCGCCCAACGCCGGCCACGCCGGCCGCGGCGGCATTCGGCGGGGTGTTACGCTTGCAGGGCTACGACCTGGAGCGTTCGTCGGAACGCGTGCGGCTGACCGCATACTGGGAGCCGGTGGGGAAGGTCGGGAGCTTGACGCGCGTCGCCGAGCTGGTCGCGCCCGATGGGCAGGTCGTGGCGCGGATCGAGGGCGCGCCGCTGCCGGCCGCGCTCCCGCCGTCGAAGTGGGAGCGTGGCCAGGTCGTCGCCGAGACGGTCGACCTGCCGCTGCCGGCCGGCCTGGCCGCCGGGCCGTACAGGCTGACAGTCGGCTGGCTGGACCAGCAGGGGCGGCCGGTGCCGGTCGAGACCGTGCCCGGCGCACCCCCGGCCGACCGCTACGAGGTGGCGACCGTCTCCTTGCCCTGACCCCTTCGGCGATGACGCCGGTGGCATCACCGGTCAGCAGGGTGGAGATACGCGGGCGGCAAAGCGGCGTTGAGGCCAGGTGTAGGCGGTTCTCCGAGGCCATCTCGGGGCGCGGTGATGAGGCCGGGTCCGCGGGGTGGCCGCATCGGTGGCAAACGGCCTACCCTGCGCGGTGGGCAGCTCGGGCCTGGGCGAGCGGGCCTCCGGCTGCCTTCAAACGTGGGCCCCGAACCCGCACGGCGAACGACGAAGGAGCACGCGATGCTGATTGTCGACGCGCAGGTCCATATCTGGGGCGCCGGTCCACCGACCACGCGGTCCCACCGCCAGGTCGAGGTCTTCTCGGCCGAGGAGCTGCTGAAGGGGATGGACGAAGCGGGCGTCGACGCGGCGGTCATCCACCCACCGGGCTGGGACCCCAACTCCAGCAAACTGGCGACCCAAGCGGTCCTCCGCTATCCGAACCGGTTCGCGATCCTCGGCAATTTCCCCCTCGATCGCCCGGAGAGCCGTGAGCTGGTCGACGGCTGGAAGAGCCGACCGGGGATGCTCGGCCTGCGCTTCACGTTCCACGGGCAGCGCGAGCGCAATTGGCGGACCGATGGCACGATCGACTGGTTGTGGCCCGCCGCCGAACGGGCCGGGGTGCCGATCGCGCTCCAGGCGGTCGACTTCCTGCCGGTCGTCGGGCGGGTCGCCGAGCGCCATCCGGGGCTGCGGCTGATCGTCGACCATCTCGGGGGCCGCGGCGGGACGACGACCGCGACCGACGCGGAGGCCTTCGAGAAGCTACCGGAGCTGCTGGCGCTCGCCAAGTACCCGAACGTGGCGGTCAAGGCGACCGGCGCGCCGAACTACTCCAGCGAGCCGTACCCCTTCCGCAGCATTCACCCCTACCTCCGCCAGATCTACGACGCCTTCGGCCCGGAGCGGATGTTCTGGGGGACGGACATCTCGCGGATGCGGTGCTCCTACCGCGAGTGCGTGACCTTCTTCACGGAGGAGCTACCCTGGCTGGCCGAGCGCGACAAGGAGCTGATCATGGGCCGCGCCCTGCTCGCCTGGCTGGACTGGCACCTGCCGGGCTGACGCGTCATCCCGGCTCGCCGGTGCACCCTGCGGCCCGCCACGGGCGGACAACGGCGCCACTACTAACGGCCGAAGAGCGCCAGTCGCCATTGACGTTGGCCGGCGCCGCCCACTGCGGATGTCGAACGGCGCCGGGCTCGACACGCGGTGAACGGCACAGCCGGCCACGGGCGGTGAACGGTGCCTAGCGCAACGGGTGTGTCATCCTGAGACAGGCGGAGCCTGTCGAAGGATCTCGTCTCCCGGTGCCCCGAGGAGCACGAGATCCTTCGCAAGTCTACGACTTGCTCAGGATGACACCACAGTCGCCAGCGGTGCGGCTGGCCCTGGACGACCGGCGATCCCGACGCTCCGACTGTGTCAGCATGACACGGCTGCTGATGGCGACACTCCCACTTGTAGACGCCGCCACCGCGTTCGTAGGTATCCGTAGGTGGCAGCACCGCTCGTCTGTTGGCGGCGGTCCCGCCCGGTGCGCAGCCGCGCTTCTGAATGCGGCCGCGCGCACCGGACCGTCAGGCGCCGCTCGCGCTCGAGACCGCCGGGGCCGCCGCCGGTCGGCCGGCTGTCTCGCGGCGGACGACCGGCGCCACCTCGGTGCCGTACAGCTCAATGGCGCGCATCACGCCGCGGTGCGGAAGCGTGCCGACCGTGAGCTGGAGCAGGAAGCGGTCGTGGTGGAAGATCTCGTGCTGGAAGAGGATCTTCTCGACGACCTCGGCCGGGCTGCCGACGAAGTTGGCGCCGCGCAGCGCCCGCGAGGCCTCGTAGTCGGCGCGGGTCATCGGGCGACCCCAGCCGCGCTCGCGGCCGATCTTGTTCATCGTCGCCGCGAACGCCGGGAACGACTCGTCGGCGGCCCGCTGCGACGTCTCGGCGATGAAGCCGTGCGAGTTGATGCTCAAGGCCGGGACCGGGTCGTGGCCGGCTCGGCGGGCCGCCTCGCGGTGGAGCTCGGCGAAGGGCGCGAACCGGGCCGGCTCGCCGCCAATGATCGCGAGCGCCATCGGCAGGCCCAGGTACCCGGCGCGGATCGCCGATTCCGGGTTGCCGCCGACGGCGACCCAGATCGGGAGCCGCTCCTGGACCGGGCGCGGGTAGACGCCGAGGTCGTCGATCGCCGGGCGGTGCTTGCCCGCCCACGTGACGCGCTCGCTCTCGCGCAGCCGTAGCAGCAGCTCGAGCTTCTCGGCGAACAGCTCGTCGTAGTCAGCGAGGTCGTAGCCGAACAGCGGGAACGACTCGATGAACGAGCCGCGGCCGGCCATGATCTCGGCCCGCCCTCCGGAGAGCAGGTCGACGGTGGCGAAGTCCTGGAACACCCGCACGGGGTCGTCCGAGCTGATGACCGAGACCGCGCTCGTCAGGCGAATACTCTTCGTGCGCTCGGCGGCGGCCGCCAGCACGACGGCCGGCGCCGAGACGGCGAAGTCGGGGCGGTGATGCTCGCCGATCCCGAAGACGTCGAGGCCGACCAGGTCGGCCAGCTCGATCTCCTCGAGGAGGTCGCGCAGGCGCCGGGCCGGGTCGACCGAGTGGCCCGTCTGGGGGTCCGGGGTGAGCTCAGCAAACGTGTAGATTCCGAGTTCCATCATCGATGCCTTCGAGATCTGTAAGGTCGCGTGGCTATTTGCGCGGTCGGTCGCAAGCGGCAGGCCACCCGAGCCCACCGCGCGACCGGACCACGCGACGCCTCGGCGACCGGCGGCCTCAGCGGAGGGGGTCCATCTCCCAGATCAGGACTTCCGCGCACTGCGTCGCGTCGGCCGTCAGCGCGGGGTTGCCGGCCGCCGTCAGGCGCACTGCGTCGCCCGCGCCGAGCTGCCCCGCTCCGTCCAGGTGCGCGGCGCCCGTCGCCACGTACAGGTGGACGAACGTCACGTCCGGCACGCGCACGGCCCCGCCGGCCTTCAGCCGGCCGACCCAGAGCTGGGCGCCCCGCTGGCG
>JALYGH010000055.1 GCA_030777205.1 Chloroflexota bacterium | reverse complement strand
CGCCGCTGCATCTTCCCAAGCACCGCCTCCAGCGTCCCCGTGCCGCCGCCGCGCGCCACCACGACCAGCGAGCCGAGCGCGAGCAGCGGAGCGACCAGGCCGCCCGCCAGGCCGAGCGCGACCACTTGGAAGCCGGCGACGACCACGCCGACGGCCGCCAGGACGCGCGTGAACAGGCCGCCGAAGATGAAGACGCCGAGGAAGAACTCGACGAACGCGAGCCAGAGTGTCAGCTCGAGCGGGCGGAGCCAGCCGACGATCGGCCAGACCTGCCAGGCGGGGGACGCCTCGAACAGCGCGCGCGCCTCGTGCATCCCCCGTACGTGGGCGCCGATGCTCTGGTACATGAAGCCGGCCCCGACGAGCAGCCGGGTCCAGGTCAGGATTCGCGTTTCGGACATGCGCTTCCCTTAAGGACGGCATCCCGGGCGAGCGGCCGCCTCGGGCCGCCCGCTCGCACCGGCGGCTAGTGAGCCCCGACCGCCGCCCGCTGCTGGTTCGCCCGCGCCGCGCTCTCCGCCTGCACGTAGGCAAGCGCCGCCTCGAGCTGGTTGTCGTGGCCGCGCCGGAGCTGCGCAGTGTCGAGCTCGACCACCTGATCCGGCTCCAGGCCGACGTCGTTCAGGACCTTGCCCTGGCCCGACTTGATGATCAGGAAGGTCACCGAGAGCCCCGAGCCATCGGAGAGCGGGTGGAAGCTCGTGCCGGCGACGACACCGGCCGTCTTCACGCCGAAGACCTTCGCGATGCCGTTCTCCTGGAGCGCCGCGGCGAGGATCTCGGCCATTGAGCCGCTGCCGCCGTCCGTGAGCACGGCGATCGGCACGTCGCGGTCCCAACGCTCGCCCCAGGTCGTGACCGTCCGCTCGCCGCCGCGCCGATCGATCTGCTGATACAGCGGCACGTTCTCGGCGATGAACTTGCTGGCCACCTGCTCGCCGGTCGCGACCGAGCCGCCGCCGTTGCCGCGCAGGTCGATGATGAGCCCGTTCACCTTCGCCTCGCTGAAGCGCTCCATCGCCCGGTTGAAGAGCGGCAGCGCGTCGGGACCCGGGAAGGTGCGGATGCGGAGGTGTCCTATGTTGCCGTCGAGGATGCGGGCGCGGATCCAGTCCATCGAGATCTGGGCGCGCGTCATGGTCACGGAGATCTGGTCGGGTACGCCCTCCCGCTTGATCGTGAGCGTGACCGGCGTGCCCGGCTCGCCGCGTACCTTGCTGCTCGTCTCGCTCGTGGTCTTGCCCTCGACGGACTCGCCCTCCACCGCGATGAGCTGGTCGCCGACCTGGAGGCCGGCCCCTTCGGCCGGGCTCCCCTCGAACACCTCGATGACGACGAGGTCGCGGTTCATGCTCACGCCGATGCCCGCGTAGCGATGCTGGTTGGTGAGCTGGGCCTGCGCCTCCTTGAAGATCTCGGGCGGCAGGTAGTAGGTATGCCCCTCGTCGAAGGACGCGGCCATGCCCGCGACGACGATTCGATCCAGGTCGATGGGCGAGATCGCCTCGCCGGCCTTCTCGGCAATCTTGTTGTAGGCTTCCAGGAAGAGCTGCCAGTCGTCACCCCGATTGTTCGTCCAGGCCGGTCGCTCCGTCAGCGCGTGGCCGATGCCCTTGGCTTGCAGGAGATCCTCGGCCCCGTCGAGGCCGCCGTTCAGGACGGCGCCCGACTCCGGCGGGATCACGAACCGGTCCATCAGCAAGTCGAACGATTGCCGGACGATCGGGCCGGGCCGGGCCTGCGCGGGCGCGACTTGCGCGGCTTGATCGAGCGCGATCACGGGGCCATCGGCTCGTGCGAGGCCGGCGGCCGGCTGTGGCGCCGCGACGGCGAGGATCGTCGCCAGGACGAAGAACGTGAGGACGCGAAGGATTCGAGGCACCGGTCCGCTCCCTGTCTGCTGGGCGGAACGATACCATAGGTACGGGACCGATCAGGGAGTGTTTATCGGCGTCTACCCTCGCTCCACCAGCAGGCCGTTCGCGCCGATCAGCTCGACGAGCTGGCGTTCCAGGTCGGCGCTGAAGCGCGTGCGGCAGTCCGGGGCGCTGACCCGGAACTGCCCGCCCGGCAGCGCGACGATTACCTCGTACGGCGACTGCCCCGCGCCCGCGTTGTCGAACAGGAACTGAAGGCGCTCGAGGCACGCGACGTCGGCGGCGAGCCTGTCGGTGCGACGCACGACGACGCGGAGGTGCTTCAGGACCACTTCCGGGGCGGCGGCCTTCGTACCGTTCCTGGCGCCGTTGCCGTTGGTGTGCCCGTTGCTGCCGTGGCCGTTTCCGTTCCGAGAACCGTTGCCATTGGACTCGGCCTGCGTCGGGCGCCAGGCGCGATGAGTGGATGGAGCGACGACGACGGTCGGGGTGAAGGGGACGACCGCCTCATCCGGGAGCGACTCGGTGCCTTCGGACGGGCTCCAGGCCTCGAGCCCCTCGGCGATGATCTGGAGCCGATCGTCGCGCGCGTCGACTTTCCCCTGGACGACGAGTATCTTGTCCTCGACCCACAAGTCCGCGTACTGCTGGAACGTGCGGGGGAAGCCCACGACCTCGATGCTGCCGTGCAAGTCCTCCAACGTCGCGACGACCATCGTGTCGCCCTTGCGCGTCGTGATGCGACGCACGGCGGCGACGTTGCCGGCGATGGTCACGACCACGTCGGCCAGGTCGGCGCTGATGGCGCTGGTGGGCGTGAACCGTGGGCCTGTGAAGAAGCGCGCGGCGTCCATGAAGGGGTGATCGGAGAGGAAGACGCCGACCGCCTCCTTCTCCCAGGCCAGCCGCTCGCGACGCCCGATCTCGGGCACCATCGGCAGCGGCGTCTCGATCAACGACGGGGCAGCGCCTTCGTCGCCACCGAACCCGCCGAACAGGTCCATCTGACCGGCGCTGGCCGCCCGCTGGCGCGCCTGTCCGGCCGCCATGCAGGCGTCGAGGCCGGCCAGGACTCGCTCGCGCGGCCCAAAATCGTCCATAGCGCCGCACTTGACGAGCGCTTCCAGGACGCGCTTGTTCACCAAGCGGAGGTCGACCCGGCTGCACAGGTCGTCCAGCGACTTGAAGGGGCCACGCTCTTCGCGCTCGGCAACGATCGTTTCGACCGCACCCTCGCCGACGTTCTTGACGGCTGCCAGGCCGAAGCGGATCCCGCGATCGAAGCCGGAGCCATCGGGCTCGACGTGCTCCACGGTGAAGCGGACCTGGCTGTAGTTGATGTTCGGGACGAGGATCGGGATACCGATGCGCCGGCACTCGCCCAACGCCGACACGACCTTTTCGGGCTTCGTCACATCGGTCGTCAGAACCGCCGCCATCCACTCGACGGGATAGTGCGCCTTCAAATACGCCGTCTGATATGCAACAAAACTATAGCAGAAGGCATGTGCCTTGTTGAATGCATAGCCCGCGAAAGGCTCAATGTATTCCCATAATTTCTCAGCAGTGTCTTTGCCGTAACCCCTCTCCAATGCTCCTTGAATAAAACTGCTTTTTTCCTGACGCATCGCCTCGGGATCTTTTTTGCCCATGGCGCGGCGGAGGATGTCGGCGCGGCCGAGCGAGTAGCCTGCGACCCGCTGGACGATCTGGAGCACCTGGTCCTGGTAGACGATGATCCCGTACGTCTCGGCGAGCAGGTCTTCGAGCGTCGGGTCCGGATAGGTGACCGGCTCGCGGCCCTCCTTGCGGGCGATGTAGCTCGGGATGTGGGCCATCGGGCCGGGACGGTACAGGGCGACCATCGCCGCGAGGTGGCGGACCGTCTGCGGCTTCAGCTCCTTGACGTAGCGAGTCATCCCGCTACCTTCGAGCTGGAAGATCGAGTGCGTCTCGCCCTGGGACAACTTCTCGAAGGCGAACGGGTCGTCGAGCGGGAGCGCGCCGAGGTCCAGCTCGATCCCGCGCGTCTCCTTGACGTACTCGACGCACTTCGCCAACATCGTGAGGTTCGCCAGCCCCAGGAAGTCCATCTTCAGCAGCCCGATGTGCTCGAGCGCCTTCTGGGGGTACTGGGTCATCACCATCGCGTCGTTCTTGGCGATCCGCTGGAGCGGGACGTGGTGCGTGAGCGGGTCGCCGGAGATGACGACGCCGGCCGCGTGGGTCGAGGCGTGCCGGGCGGTGCCCTCGATCGACTTCGCGGCGTCGATCAGGCGGCGCACGGACGGGTCGCCCTCGTAGAGCGACTTCAGCTCCTTGACCTGCTCCATCGCCCGGTCGATCGTCATGCCGGCCGGCAGGGCCGGGATCAGCTTGGCGACGCGGTCGACCTCGTTGAGCGGGTAGGAGAGCGCCCGCCCGACGTCGCGCAGGGCGGCCCGGGCCAGCAGCCGCCCGAACGTCACCATCTGGGCGACGTGGTCGCGGCCGTAGCGCTCGATGCAGTAGTTGATGACCTCCTCGCGGCGGTCGTCCGCGAAGTCCATGTCGACGTCGGGCATCTGGACCCGCTCGGGGTTCAGGAAGCGCTCGAACGTCAGCCCGTACTCGATCGGGTCGACGTCGGCGATGCCGAGCAGGTAGAGGACGATGCTGCCGGCCGCCGAGCCGCGCGGGCCGGCCGGGATCTTCCGCTCGCGCGCCCAGCGCACGAAGTCCCAGACGAGCAGCATGTAGGCCGAGAAGCCGGTCGTGCGGATGACGTCCAGCTCGTACTCGAGGCGGTCGCGGATGGCCTGGGTGACGTCCGGGTAGCGCACCGGGAGCCGCTCGCGGCACACCCGCGCCAGGAAGGAATCGGGGGTCTCGCCCTTCGGGATGACGTGGTCGAGGTCCGGGAAGTTCAGCCGCCCGAACTTCAGCTCGAGGTTGCAGCGCTCGGCGATGGCCAGCGAATTGCTGATCGCCTCCGGGAGCTCGCCGAAGAGCTGGGCCATCTCGTCCGGACTCTTCAGGTAGAACTCGTCGGTCTCGAAGCGCATCCGCTTCGGGTCCTCGAGGGTCGAGGAGGTCTGGACGCAGAGGAGGAGATCCTGGGCCTTGGCCTGCTCGCGCGTGGTGTAGTGATTGTCGTTGGTGGCGACGACCGGCAGGTCCAGCTCGCGGGCCAGGCGGATCAGCTCCGGGGTGACGATCTTGTCTTCCTTGAGCCCGTGCTCCTGCAGCTCGATGTAGTAGCGGTCGCCGAAGACCTCCTTGTACCAGGCGGCGTTCGCCTTGGCGGTCGCGTAGTCGCCCTTGACGATCGGCCCGGCCACCTCGCCGCCAAGGCAGGCCGAGAGGGCGATCAAGCCCTGGTTGTGCGCGGCCAGGTAGTCGCGGTCGACGCGCGGCTTGTAGTAGTACCCCTCCAGCCAGGAGGCGGTGACCAGCTCGAGCAGGTTGCGGTAGCCGATCTCGTCCTGGGCCAGCAGGATCAGGTGCTTGTAGTCGCGGTCCTGCCCCGACTTCGCCGTCATCTTGCCCGGCGCAACGTACGTCTCGACGCCAATGATCGGCTTGACGCCGGTGGCCTTGGCCGCCTCGTAGAACTCGATCGCGCCGTACAGGTTGCCGTGGTCGGTGAGCGCGATCGAGGACATGCCGAGCTTCGCGGCGTACTTAGCAAGCTCCTTGGTGCGGGAGTACCCGTCGAGCAGGGAGTACTCGGAGTGGACGTGGAGGTGGGCGAAGTCGTTGGCGGACTGGCTGGCCACAGGCCCTCCCGGGGCGGCATCGGCGTCCGGCGCGCCGACCTACCCACCGCGCGGGACACTAGAACAAGCGTAGCATCACGCGGCTCGCGCGCCGAGTGCGGCCCCCCGCGCGAAAGGACTTGTTCGAGCATTTCGCAGGAGCCGATGCTGAGCCCTTGCCGTGCGATATAGTAAGGCATTCGTTCCTTCGCCTTGTTGTCCGGTCGCTGCCTTACAATTCGGAGGGCCTGTGAGACAGATTGCCGCGAGCTTGACTCGGAAAGGACAGGTGACCGTTCCGGTGGAGGTCCGACGGCTCCTCGGCTTGCGCACTCCCGACCGAGTCGTGTTCGTGGTTGACGAAGAAGCGGGCACCGTCCGACTGGAAGGGCACGACTACCCCGACCTCGATTCACTGGCCGGTGCGGCAGGCACCCTGGCGCGGTCGTTCTCGTGGGATGAGATGCGCGAGATCGCCCGCGACGATCGCCTCGAGGACAAGTTCGGCGCCCGCTCGTGACCGTCCCGTACATCGACACCGACGCGCTCATACGCTTCCTGACCGGCGATGACCCGGTGAAGCAGGCGGACGTGCGTGCCCTGCTGCGTCGGGTTGCGAACGGTGACCTGATCGTGGCCGCGCCCGACACCGTCATCGCCGATGCGGTGTACGTCTTGTCGTCGCGGCGCCTCTACGACCTGCCCCGGGCGCAGGTGCAGGCGCTGCTCACCCCACTCGTGCAGCTCCACGGCTTTCACCTGGACAATCGCCGACAGGTGCTCCGTGCGCTCGACCTCTTCGGCGCGACGAACCTCGACTTCGGCGACGCGCTCATCGTCGCCTCGATGGAGCACGCCGGCTCCCGTACGCTCTACTCCTACGACCGGGACTTCGACCGGATACCCACGGTCGAGCGAATACCCCCACCGTCCACCGCGTAGCCTGCAAGATGGAGCGCGTCGCGGTTACTCGGCGCTCGCGGCTCGCTGCCGTGCCTCGATCAGGTCGACGAACTCGGACCAGTCGAAGAAGAGCAGGTCGGCGTCGCTGGTGATCGCCCCGTCGTTGTCGCCCTCCGGCAGGTAGCGCGCCGAGTACATCCCCGCGTTCCGCGCCCCGGCGACATCCAGCTCCTCCATGTCGCCGACGTGCAGCGCGTGGGCGGGCTCCACGCCGAGGATGTCGAGCGTGTGGTGGAAGATGCGCGGGTCCGGCTTGAGCCAGCCGAACTCGTTCGAGAACGTCAGCGTCTGGAAGTAGCCGATTACCCCGTGCTTCGCGAGCACCTGGCGCAGCACCCGACCGCCCGTGTAGCCCGTGTTGCAGATCAGGGCGAGCTGGTAGCGGCTTGCCAGCCGCTCGATCGCGTCGCCGACGCCGTCGAGCAGCTTCGGCAGGAACTCCAGGGTCAGCTCCTCGTAGGCCGCCGTCACCGACTCGAAGGGCACCGACTCCGGCGGGAAGCCGAGCTGGCGCATCAGCTCGACCCACCGCCCCGGCGGGCCGACGTCGCGGCGGTCGCCGGCGATCTGCTCGTCGATGATCCGCTGGGCGGCCCGGAAGCCGGCTCGGAGCTGCTCGACGTCGCACGTATGGCCGGCCGCCTGGATGGCCGTCAGCAGCATCTCGCGCCGCCGCTCGATCTTGCCGACCGGGTCGCGCAGGTCGATCAGCGTACCCCAGAGGTCGAGGGTGACCGCGCGCAACGGTCGCCAGGGCGCGTGGGGGGCGGGCGTCGAGGCCGGCGCGGTGGCGGCCGGCGCCGTCGCGGCGGGCGCGGTAGTCGCGG
>JALYGH010000054.1 GCA_030777205.1 Chloroflexota bacterium | reverse complement strand
GGCGGCGCGGACGCGTCCGCCGTCTGTGATGGCGTGGATGACGAACGCGGCTCCTGGTGGGCCGCATCGGACGCATTTGGCGCCCTCGTCGCCAACGGAGGAGCCTCTGGCCGCGGGACGCTCGGCTGGTCATCGGTCGGTGCCGTGGCCATCGACGGTTCGGCTACCCGCGTCGCGGTGCGCCGGCGACGTCGCTTGCGAGCCGGCTCCGGCGCGAACGCCTCGTCGAAGCCCACCCAGATGTGATGCCGCAGAATGGCCGGATCGGCAACGATCACGATCTGCCCATCCGCGACCTCCCCAGCCGCGCCTTGCCCGTCGGCGGGCTGCCCCTCGGCGAGCGGCGTGCCGGCCGGCTGTCCGTCCGGGGTGAACATCTCATCGGGGTGGACGTGGCAGCAGTTCGCCGGACGACCGAACCGCTCGGCATATCGAGCCGCCGCCTCGGCCAGGCGCTGCCGCGGCGTCACCTTCGGATTGGCATCGAACCAGAGCAGCCCCAGCTTCACGGCGTCCCCCGCCCAACCATACGACACAGAACGGACGTTCTAATTCTACCTCAGGGGCCCGCCGAGGTCAACCGCTATACTCCGAGTATGGCCCGCGTCCTCGGCATCGAAACGTCCTGCGATGAGACCGCCGCGGCCGTCGTCGTGGACGGCCGCCAGATCGAGTCGAATGTCGTCTACTCGCAGGAGGAGATCCACCGCCAGACCGGCGGCGTCGTCCCCGAAACAGCCTCGCGGCTCCACCTGCGGACGATCGTGCCGGTCCTCGAGCGCGCCCTCGAGGAGGCGGGCCGCGACTGGGGCGACCTCGACGTCATCGCCGTGACGAACGGCCCGGGCCTGGCCGGCGCGCTGCTGGTCGGGCTGAACACGGCCAAGGCGATGGCATTCGGGCGGGACCTGCCGTTCCTAGGCGTCAACCATCTCGAGGGGCACGTCTACGCCAACTGGCTGGTCGAGCAGGTCGAGCCGACGTTCCCGCTCGTCTCGCTGATCGTCTCGGGCGGGCACACCGACCTCGTCCTGATGGAGGGGCACGGCGACTACCGGCGCCTCGGCCGCACCCTGGACGACGCGGCCGGCGAGGCGTTCGACAAGGCGGCCCGGATGCTCCGGCTCGGTTATCCGGGCGGTCCGGCCATCCAGCGCGCCGCCGAGGGGGCCGACCCGACGCGCTACGAGCTGCCGCGTGCCTGGCTGAAGGGGAGCTGGGACTTCAGCTTCAGCGGCCTCAAGACCGCGATGCTGCGAACCGTCCACCAGGCCGGCGACGCGGTCGTCGTGGCGGACCTGGCGGCGTCGTTCCAGGAGGCGATCGTCGACGTGCTGGCGACGAAGACGATCGAGGCCGCCCGTGAGTTCGGGGCGAAGAACATCGCGCTGGCCGGCGGCGTGGCGGCGAACACGGCCCTCCGGGCGCGAATACAAGAGCTTGCGGACGTGCCAGTCCTGATCCCGCCAGTCCGGCTCTGCACGGACAACGCGGCGATGATCGCCGCGGCCGGCCACTTCCGCTACGCGGCCGGCGAGCGCTCCCCGCTCGACCTCGACGTCTTCCCGGTCCTCCCGATCGCGTAGCCCCGCCGCAGCCTACGCCCACAGTTCGGCGAGGCGAATCTCCAGCCCGGGGAAGAGGGCGGGACGGAAGACGTCGTGCTCGCCGTAGGCGCCGACGAGCTCGTAGCCGTTTCCGGTCAGGCGGCGCTCTTCGAGGACCCGGGCGATCGGATCGAGCGTCCAGTAGTGCGGGACGCCGGACACCGCGTAGCGGCGCAGCTTGATCCCCAGGTCACGCGCCCTGGTCAACGGTGAGAGCACCTCGACGACCAGGTCCGGTGCCCCCTCGACGCCCCGCTCCGAGATGATGCCGCGCCGCTCGTTGGAAACGAAGACGAGGTCCGGCTGCAGCCCGTTCTCCTCGTCGAGCACGACGCCGGTCGGCGCCGTCACGACCTCACCGAGTCGGTTCGAGAAGACGTGCTGCGCGATGAAGAAGAACAATCGGGCAACTACCCGCTGATGGATCCACGCCGGCGCGGGAGTTAGGTACAGGTCGCCGTCGACGACTTCATAGATGTTGCCGTCCTCGGGCGCGTCCCAGATGTCGTCGGCCTTGAAGCGCACGCGGGCTCGGATGGTCATGCGACGCCTCCGTCCTCATTCTACGTCGCCCGCGGCCATCCGGGAGCCAGTCGGCGCGCCGAGGCGACAACGACGGGTAACAGCCGCTCTCACACGCTCCGGGCGCTCGCCGGTGTGGTCCGACCCCAGTGGAGTCCGCGCTGTCACCGCTCACCGCCCTACGCTACCCTCTGCTCACGCCGACGGGGGCGACCGCGACGCACGGTCCGGACCAACAGCGGGCATGCGCGCGGATGATGGAGGGGGCATGGATCTCGGGGACGCGGTCGTGGTCGTGGTGGGCGGGGCCGGCGGGCTCGGCGGGCACGTCTGCCGCGCGTTCGCCCGCGAAGGGACGCGGGTGGCCGTCGCCGACCGCGAGCGACTGGACCAGGCAGGTACGGCCCGTGACGAGCTGACGTCGCTGGGGGCGCCCGCGACGCTGACCGTGCCGGTCGAGCTCACCGACCTTGCGAGTATCAAGGCGATGCTCGGTCGGGTCGTCGATGCATGGGGGCGCGTCGACGTCCTGGTCAACGCGGCCGGCGTCAACAAGTGGATCGCCTTCGACGACCTGGACAGCATGACCCCCGAGCTGTGGGACATGCTCCTGCGCGTCAACCTGACCGGTCCGTTCCTCTGCGCGCGAGCCGTCGCGCCGATCATGCGTCGCCAGGGGAACGGCCGGATCGTCAACATCGTCTCGACGGCCGGCCTCCGCGCCGGCGGGAGCAGCATCGCCTACGCCGTCGCCAAGGCCGGACTCGCCCACCTGACGCGCTGCCTCGCCGTTGGGCTCGGACCGGAGGTCCTGGTCAACGGCGTTTCGCCGGGGATGATGGAAGGCACGTACATGAGCCAGGCGCTGACCGCAGAGCAGCTCGCCGCGTTCCGCGACCAGGTCGCCCTCAAGCGCACGCCGGACCTCGACGACATCGCCGCCCAGGTCGTCACGTTCGCCCGCACCGACTCCACGACGGGGCAGAACATCGCCGTCGACGCCGGCCTGACATTCTGGTGATGCTGGTGAGCGCGGCTCAGATCGCGCCGGCCGCGCGGAGCGCGCCGATCTCGGCCGCGTCGTAGCCGAGCAGCTCTGAGATGACGGCATCGGTATCCTCCCCGAGCGGCGGGGCCGGCCGAGGGCGTCGCTCGTCGGCGCCGGTCTTGATCGGGTTGCCGGTTTCGCGGAGCGTCCCCCAGACCGGGTGCTCCACCTCGACGAGCATGCTCCGCGCGTGTACCTGCGGCTCTTCGAGCGCCTGCCGCACCGTGTTGACCGGGGCGCACGGCACCCGACCGCGCAGTGCGTCCAGCCAGGCCGCCGTCGTCCGCGTCCGGAACACCTCGGCGACGAGCGGCAGCAACTCGGCCCGGTGGGCCAGGCGGTCGGCAAAGGAGCGGAAGCGCGGATCTTCGGCCAGCTCCGACCGGCCGAAGACGTCGCACAGCTCCCGCCAGAACTTCTCCTTGAAACAGATGATCGCGACGTAGCCGTCAGCCGTCTCGAAGACCTGGGATGGGTAGAGCGACGGGTGTGCCGAGGCGCTGAGGCGCTCCGGCTCGTACTCGCGGTTCAGGGTGTTGATGGCGAGGTAGCTGAGCATCGCGATCAACGTGTCGAGCAGGCTCACGTCGACGTCGCCGCCCCGACCGGTCGCCCGGGCCCTGATGACCGCGCTCAGCAGGCCGATCGCCGAGACGTAGGCCCCGGCGAAGTCGACGATCGAGATCCCGCACTTGGCCGGCGGCGTCCCGGGCTCGCCGGTCAGGCTCATGAATCCGGCGTACCCCTGCATCAGGAGGTCGTAGCCCGGCTCGGCGGCGCGCGGCCCGGTCTGCCCAAACGCACTCAGCGAGCAGCAGACGATCTTCGGATTGACCCGGCCGAGTGCCTCGTAGGTCAGGCCGAGCTTCTTCGGCAGGTCGCCGCGCAGGTTGTAGTAGATCGCGTCCGAAACGGCGACGAGACGGTGGAGCACGTTTCGCGCGGCCGGGACGCGTAGGTTCAGCGTGACGCTGCGCTTGTTGCGGTTGAAGCTCTGAAAGTAGAAGCTGTCGCGGTCGCCGGTGAACGGCGGCACGTACCGCCCGACGTCGCCACCCTGCGCGGGATCCTCGATCTTGATGACCTCGGCGCCGAGGTCGGCGAGCTGCATCGTGGCGAATGGCCCCGCGCCGAACTGGCAGAGCGAGATCACGCGCACCCCGGCGAGCGGCAGGTCCGAGCGAGCGTCCTCCATGACAGCGCCAGTATAGCGGCAGCCGCCGGATGGGCCAGGGAGCAAGAGCTAAGAAGCACGTGCGCCGGTCATCACCGGCCCGCGGCCGGGCTCGGTGACGGGGACGCGGCCGGCGACGGCGACGCGACCGGCGTTGCCGTCCCGATGACGGTCTGATTCGCGGCCGGGGCCTGCGGCGTCGTCACCGATGGCACCTGGGTGGAGGCGGTCGTACCTTGATTCCCGCCGCCGCACGCGGCGAGCAGGCCGGTCATGCCGAGACCCGCGAACAGGCCAAGGACCGATCGGCGGGTCAGGCTCCTTGGGCCGCGATGTGCGTGCGCATCCTGCCTCATCGGCTGAATCCTCCCGAGACTCGCGTGAGTCGCGTAGCGAATCGTCGCGCGCCCGGCCGGGCGCTTTGTCGGCGGCAGCCCGGGTCAACGGTGCGGCGCTCGGCTCGACGCCCGTTAGGTTGCTGACCACGGTCGCCGACCTCGACTTGAAATTCGCCCGACGTACCATCGCAAACCGTATGCCGCGCGGGACGAGCGCCGCGACACCACAGCAATCGCCACGAGGGCCGGGCTCATCCTACGTGGAGTTCGCCCGCCGTCGCGGCGGTTTTGCAGCGCCACGCCACGAGGGGGCCGGACGCAAGGAGCGGGCGGCCGGTGGGCCGCCCGCGCAGCGAGTCAGGCGAGGTCAGCGAGCGCGGGCGTCAGCGGACGCCGGCGGGCACCGTGGTCGTGGGGAGCCAGGCCGGGCGCTTCGCCTCGAACGCGGCAATCTCGTCGGCGTGCTCGAGGGTCAGCGAGATATCGTCCAGCCCGTTCAGCAGGCAGTGCTTGCGGAACGGATCGACCTCGAAGGGAATCTGCACGCCGTGGCCGTCGTCGATCGTCTGGTGCTCCAGGTCGATCGTCAGGCTGTAGCCGGGCTCGCCGGTCGCCCAGTCCGTGATCGTGCGGACCTGCTCCTCCGGCAGCCGGATCAGCAGCAACCCGTTCTTGAACGAGTTGTTGAAGAAGATGTCGCCGAACGAGGGCGCGATGATCGCCTTGAAGCCGTGCTGCTGGAGCGCCCAGGGGGCGTGCTCACGCGAGGAGCCGATGCCGAACGATTCCCCCGCGACGAGGATCGTCCCGTCCGCGTACTCCGGTCGGTTCAGGACGAAGTTCGGGTCGCTGCGCCAGCGCTCGAAGAGGAAGCGGCCCCAGCCGGTCCGCTCGATCCGCTTCAGGTGGACGGCCGGGATGATCTGATCGGTGTCGACGTTGACGCGGTCGAGCGGGATGACCTTACCCGTGTGGACGGTGAACTTCTCCACGGCCTAGCCCTCCAGCTTCCATTCACGGATGTCGACGAAGTGGCCGGCGATCGCCGCCGCCGCTGCCATGACCGGGCTGACCAGGTGGGTGCGGCCGCCCTTGCCCTGGCGACCCTCGAAGTTGCGGTTCGAGGTCGAGGCGCAGCGCTGACCCGGTTCGAGGATGTCCGGGTTCATGCCCAGGCACATTGAGCAGCCGGCCTCGCGCCACTCGAATCCGGCGTCCTTGAAGACCTTGTCGAGCCCGCGCCGCTCGGCTTCCGCCTTGACCTGCTGCGAGCCGGGCACGACCAGCGCCCGCACGCGCGGGTTCACCCTGCGACCACGGACCGCCTGCGCCGCCGCTTCGAGGTCCTCTATGCGCGAGTTGGTGCAGGAGCCAATGAAGACACGATCCAGGTGGATGTCCTGGAGCGCGGTGCCGGGCTTCAGGTCCATGTAGGCCAGCGCCCGCTCGGCCACCTCACGCTGGGCCAGCGTCGGCATGCTGGACGGGTCGGGCACGCGCTCGGTGACCGGCAGGACCATCTCCGGGTTCGTGCCCCAGGAGACGAACGGCGCCAGCTCGGCGGTGTCGATCTGGACCCTCTTGTCATAGGTCGCGCCCGGGTCGGTCGGCAGGGAGCGCCAGTAGTCGAGCGCCTGCTCCCAGAGCTTACCCTTCGGCGCGTGCGGCCGGCCTTCGAGGTAGGCGAACGTCGTGTCGTCCGGGGCGATGATTCCGACCCGACCGCCGCCCTCGATCGTCATGTTCGAGATCGTCATCCGCCCTTCCATCGACAGGCCGCGGATGGTCGAGCCGCTGAACTCGACGGCATGGCCGATCGCGCCGCCAACGCCCATCTTGCCGATGATCCCGAGGATGATATCCTTGGCGGTCACGCCGGCCGGCAGGTCGCCGTCAATGCGGATCTCCATCGTCTTCGGCTTGGCCTGGAGGAGCGTCTGGGTCGCCAGTACGTGCTCGACCTCGGACGTCCCGATGCCGAAGGCGAGGGCGCCGAACGCGCCATGGGTCGCGGTGTGGCTGTCGCCGCAGACAATCGTCATGCCCGGCTGGGTCAGCCCGAGGTCCGGCCCGATGACGTGGACGATGCCCTGGAGCGGGCTGAGCGCGCCTTCCAGCCGGATGCCGAACTCGGCGCAGTTGCTGTCGAGCGCCGCCAACTGCTGGGCCGAGATCGGGTCCACGACCGGCAGGGTGCGGTCGTCGGTCGCCACGTTGTGGTCGGCGGTAGCGATCGTCAGGTCAGGCCGGCGGACGCGGCGCCCGTTGAGGCGCAGGCTCTCGAACGGCTGGGGCGACGTGACCTCGTGGACGAGGTGCAGGTCGATATAGAGGAGCGCGGGCTCGCCCGGCGCCTCGCGCACGACGTGCGCCTGCCACACCTTCTCGAAAAGCGTACGCGGACTTCCCATTGCCCCATCCCTTCCATTGCGCCGGCGCGATCAAAACCGACCGGACACCAGGTCCGGGCGCCTACTACGCCCGTGCATCCAATCCGGCCCTCGACGAACGAGGTACAGCGATGCTACCGACGGGCCTGCTAGCAGCGCAACAGCGCTTTCGTTGTATCGCCATCAGCGTTGATGATACCGCCCCGGTCGTCGCCCCCTGCCGATGCTCGCGATCGCGGTACGGACTTTGCTCCTGCTGCGCTCCACGGCGAATATACTCTTGAGGTCACGCTCCGCTCGTGTCGCCCGCCCGCGCCGCGGGCCACCCGGCCGCGCACGGCGCGCGGGGCGCCCCCGACTGATGTTGATTCCGACCCTCGCTTGAGGTGTGCCTTATGGCCGTCTTCCCATCCGAAGACCGACTCCGCATGAAGCGGCAGCGCTCCGAAAAGGCGATCCAGCTCGCGATGCAGAACCGCTGGCAGGAGGCTGCCGAGCTGAATCGGCAGATTTTGGAGTCATTCCCCGAGGACGTCGACACGCTCAACCGCCTCGGCAAGGCCCAACTCGAGCTCGGGCAGTACGCCGACGCGCTCGAGCAGTACACCCGGGCGTCGAAGCTGGACGCCAGCAACTCGATTGCCCAGAAGAACATCGCCCGCCTCACGAAGCTGATCGAGGAGGGCGCGGGTGCCACCGCCGCCATACCCCCGCCATCGGCGATCGACCCGAGCCTGTTCATCGAGGAGAGTGGCAAGACGGCCGTCACCGAGCTCGTCGATCGCGCGTCGTTCGACCAGATCGCCGGCCTGACCGCCGGTGACAAGATGGAGCTGAAGGTGGCGGGCGGCATCGTCCAGGTCGTGTCGCCGACCGGCGTCGTGATCGGCCTGCTCGAGCCGCGGATCGCCCAGCGCGTGATTCGGCTGGTCGAGATGGGGAACCGCTACTCGGCGGCGATCACGTCGATCGACGAGTCGCACATCCGGATCATCCTCCGCGAGGAGTACAAGGATCCGAGCATGGGAACGCGGCCCTCGTTCCCGACCCAGGCGGCCGACGTCCGGGCCTACACGCGCGAGGGCGTGTTCCGCGTCGACAACGACGAGGACGACGACGAGCTGTCGGACGACACCGAGCCGGACCTGGAAGCGACCGAGATCGTGGCCGAGGACCTCGACACGCCGGTCGCCGCCGACGCGGACGACACGGACATCTCGGACGACCGGTAGCCGACGGGCCGCCCCTCTCACGGTCGCCCCGCTCTCGCGCGGGAGCGGGGCGACCGTCCCTTCACTGCTGGTGAGGGCTTCCGCGGGCGGCTAGCTCCGCCCGACCGCCCGCAGCTCCGGCGCCGCCGGATGGAGGGCGACACCGAGGACCTCGTCCATCGTCGTCACCGGGACGAACCGGAGCTCGCGCTTGGCGTCGTCGGGGACCTCTTCGAGGTCTTTGACGTTCTCCTTCGGCAGCAGGAAGGTCTTGATTCCGGCCCGATGCGCCGCGACGACCTTCTCGCGAATGCCGCCGACCGGCAGCACCCGCCCGCGCAAGGTGATCTCCCCGGTCATCGCCACGTCGCGGTGAGCCGGCCGACGGGTGAGCCCCGATACGAGCGCCGTCGCCATGGTGATGCCCGCCGACGGGCCGTCCTTCGGGATGGCCCCGGCCGGCACGTGGATGTGGACATCGAGCGTCTCGTAGAAGCGGGGGGCGAGCCCGAGCTGCTCCGCGCGCGAGCGGGCGTAGCTGAGCGCCGCCTGGGCCGACTCCTTCATCACGTCGCCAAGCTGGCCGGTCGTGGCGAGCTGGCCCTTCCCTTCGAGGAGCGACACCTCGACGGTCATCACGTCGCCGCCGGCCGGGGTCCACGAGACGCCCGTCGCGATCCCGACCTCGTCGCGCTCCTCGGCCGGACTGCGGATGAAGCGCGGCGGCCCGAGGAACTGCTCGAGCGTGCGGCCGGCCACGGACGATCGCCCCTTCTCGCCGGCCGCGACCTTGCGCGCGACCTTGCGGCAGATCGTGCCGATCTGCCGCTCGAGGTCGCGGACACCGGCCTCGTGCGTGTACTGGCGAATGATCTGGTGAACCGCCTCCTCGTTGATCCGCAGCCGCGCGCCGGAGAGGCCGTGGGCGGCCAGTTGCCGCGGGATGAGGAAGCGCTTCGCGATCTCGACCTTCTCGTCCTCGACGTAGCCCGGCAGTTCGATGACTTCCATCCGGTCGCGGAGTGCCGGCGGCACCGGGTCGAGGATGTTCGCGGTGGTCACGAACATCACCCGCGACAGATCGTACGGCACGTCCAGGTAGTGGTCCGAGAAGGCGGCGTTCTGCTCCGGATCGAGCACCTCGAGCAGCGCGGCCGACGGGTCGCCGCGGAAGTCGACGCCCAGCTTGTCGATCTCGTCGAGCATGAAGACCGGGTTGGTCGTGCCGGCCGGCCGCATCGTCTGGATGATCCGGCCGGGCAAGGCGCCGATGTAGGTCCGCCGGTGGCCGCGGATCTCGGCCTCGTCACGGACGCCACCGAGCGAGATGCGCACGAAGGTGCGGCCGATCGCCGCGGCGATGGCGCGGCCGAGGCTCGTCTTGCCGACGCCCGGCGGCCCGACGAAGCAGATGACCGGGCTGCGCATGCGATCGGCGGCCAGCTTGCGCACCGCGATGTACTCGAGGATGCGCTCCTTGACGCGAGCGAGGCCGAAATGGTGCTCGTCGAGGACAACGGCCGCGCGCTCGATGTCGAGGTGGTCCTCCGTCGCGGTCGCCCAGGGGAGCGTCGCGAGCCACTCCAGGTAGCTGCGCACCATCCCGACCTCCGGCGAGAGGGACGGCATCTGGGCGAGGCGCTCGAGCTCCTCGTCGGCCCGCTCGCGGGCGGCGGGCGGGAGCTGGGCGGCGGCGAGCTTCTCGCGGAGGCGGACGACCTCGCGACCCTGGGCGTCGGCCTCGCCGAGCTCCTTCTGGATCGCCTTGAGCTGCTCGCGCAGGAGGAACTCGCGCTGCCCCTTGTCGACTTCCTCCTGGACCTGGGAGTGGATTTTGCTCTGCAGCTCCAGGACGTCGAGCTCCTTGGCCAAGAACACGCTCGCCTTGTGCAGCCGCTCGGCCGGATCCAGCGTCTCGAGCACGTCCTGACGCTCGGCCACCGATAGCTCGAGGTCCGTGACGACGAAGTCGGCCAGCCAGCCCGGCTCGTCGATATTCATCGCTGCGACGTAGTGATCGTCCGGCACGGTGCGGCTGAGGCGGACCAGCTTCTCGTAGAGGCCGACCACGGCCCGCATCAGCGGCTGGACCTCCGCCTCGGCGACAGGTGGCTCGTCGATCAGGACGACCTGGAGCCGGAGGTATGGCTCGTCGCCGGCGAACCCGACCACCCGCACGCGCCGCTGCCCCTGCACGAGCGCCGACGTCGAGCCGTCCGGCATGCGCAGCACCCGCCCGACGACCGCCTCCGTCCCGACCTCGTACAGGTCGGCTTGGCCGGGCCGCTGGACCTCCGGATCACGCTGGGCCAGTACGACGAGGGTCCGTTCGCCGCCCATCGATTCCTCGATCGCCCGCAGCGAGCGGTCGCGATCGACGAACAGGGGGGTCACGACCTGGGGGAACAGGACCGTGTTGCGGACCGGTAGGACCGGCAGCTCGGCGACGACGGGCCCGGACTTCCTCTTGCGACCTGGCATCGAGCATTGCTCCAGGGCGGGCCGGGTTCCGAGGCGCTACGCCCAGAACAGGAAGTATACCGAGCGTGGGCGCCGCGGCCGGCCGTCTCGCGCGGCGAGCGCGGCGCGGTAACCGCGCGAATTCGCACCCTCCGTCGATGCGGACCGTCTCAGACGAGTGGTAGAATCGCGCGCTCCCGCCGCGCCGCGCGGGAGTCCATCGACCTACTAATCGACCTACTACATGATCACGACCGTGCCGCTCCGCCACGCCCATTCGCACCGCCTCGGCGTGCTCGCCGGCCGGGTCGGCCTGGTGTTGCTCGTCGCCGTCGCCGCCGTCACCCGGTTGGCGAACCTGGAGGCGTCGGCCGGGAAGTTCGACGAGGGCATCCGCGGCGCGCAGTTGATGCTGATGGTCGCCGGTTACCGGCCGTTCCGCGACATCTTCGCGTCGCAGGGGCCGCTCTCGCTCGATGCCTTCTTCCCGACCTTCGCGCTCTTCGGTCAGACGCTCGGGGCCGCCCGGTTGGCGCCGGCGATCCTTTCGGTCGTCGGGTTGCTCGTCACGGCCTGGGC
>JALYGH010000053.1 GCA_030777205.1 Chloroflexota bacterium | reverse complement strand
CGTGGATCGCTGGGCGCACCTAGCCTCATCGGTCCTGGCGAACGCGGTCCGCGCGGCGGCCGTCGTGACGCCGCTAACATCGGCGCGGGCGCGGGCGCGCCGCGTGGCGCTGCTCTCCGTCCAGGAGGGCGTCGCGCTCCTCACCGTCCTGCTCGGCTCGGGCGGCGTGCGCCAGCAGATCCTCCACTTAGACCAGGCGGTCGAGCGAGACGAGCTGGATAGGATCGGCAACCGGTTGACCGAGCTGCTCGACGATGCCACCGCCGAGCGGGTCACGGGCGTCGCCAAGGGACTCGAAGGCGTGCCGCGGCAGGCTGCGATCGCCGTGGCGCGTATCCTGGAGCAGGCCGATCGGCAGGCGTTCGAGGAGGTGTACTACGAAGGGCTGGGGCACGTGTTGAGCCAGCCCGAGTTCACCTACAGCCAGAAGGCGGTCCCGCTCATCCAGGTCCTCGAGCGCAGCCAGATGCTCGGGAAGCTGCTCTCGGAAGCGCTCCACGAGAGCGGCGTCCAGGTCGTCATCGGTGCCGAGCATCCGCTGGAGGAGCTACGCGAGACGAGCGCCGTCCTGGCTCGCTACGGCGCCGGCGACGAGGCGCACGGCGTGCTGTGCGTCGTCGGGCCGACGCGGATGCCGTACTGGCGCGCCGTGGCGATGGTGCGCTTCATCGCCGACCTGATGAACATCCTGGTGGCGGACGCGCTGGCCGGCGACCGGCCGCCGTCACCGCCCCGAGAGCGAGGTACCTATGTCAACTGAACCGAGCGCGACGAGTGGGGCCGAGGCAACGCCGGCCTCCGCGGCCGGCAATCAAGGCGCGGCCGCCGAAGCCACGAGCGCGGGCGGCGCCGCGCCACAGGCCGAGGCGCCCGACGCGGAGATCGTCGACCAGACCGAGACGGCGGCCAGTGCGACCGACGCCACCACCCAGGCGCCGACGACCTCCGACGACTGGGCGCGCATCCAGGACGAGCTGCGCCAGCTCCGCACCGAGCTGGCCGACGCGCGTGGCGCGCTGACGGAGGCGCAGGAGCGCGCCGATCGCTACCACGCCAACTGGCAGCGCTCGGCGGCCGACTTCCTGAACTGGAAACGGCGTGCCGATCAGGAGAAATCCGACGCGACCAGGCTCGGCGAGGCGGTCGTCATCGCCGACCTGCTGCGCGTGCTCGACGACTTCGAGCGGGCGTTCGTGGCGCTGCCGGCCGAGCTTCGCCGGCTGACCTGGATCGAGGGCATCCACATGATCTGGGGCAAGCTGTTCGCGATCCTCGAGGCGCGCGGCCTCGCGCCGATCGAGGCACTCGGGCGCGACTTCGACCCGCGCGAGCATGAGGCGGTGCTGCGCGAGGACGACGCCGACCCGAGCGAGCAGACGGCCGTCGTCGAGGAGCTCCAGCGCGGCTACCGATTCCACGATCGGGTGATTCGCCCGACACTTGTCACGGTCGGCCGCCCGAAGGCAGCCGGCGGTGAGCCGACCGCGACGCCGACCGAAACCGAGGGCCGAACCGGGGGAACGACCGACGCGCAGGCATCAGCCGGCGCCGCCAACGGCGTCGGCTCGGCCGGCGATGCGTCGGCGAGCGCGACGACCGCCGGCTGACGTGACCAGGGTTACGGAGCGGCGCCGGACTGGCCGGCCTGTGGCATAATCACGCCTGGCGGTCGAGGCCGCCCGAGCCGGAGGTACCCGAACGAGGCCCATGGCGACCACGAAACGCGACTATTATGAAGTGCTCGGCATCGGGCGAAACGCTTCCGAGGATGATATCCGGAAGGCGTACCGTCGGCTTGCCCTCCAGTACCACCCCGACCGCAACCCCGACCCCGGGGCCGCGGAGCGGTTCAAGGAGGTCAAGGAGGCCTACGAGATCCTCTCGGACGGTGACAAGCGGTCGATGTACGACCGGTTCGGCCACGCCGCGACCGACCGGGGCTTCAACGGCAACTTCAGCGGCTTCGGCGGGTTCGGCATCGAGGATATCTTCGAGAGCTTCTTCGGCGCGGCGGCCGGGACGGCCGGCCGGCGCAGCCGGATCCAGCGCGGCGTCGACCTCCGCACCGACGTGACCCTAACGCTCGAAGAGGCTGTCTTCGGCGCCGAGAAGGAGATCACCTACCCGAAGCACGAGACCTGCGCGCGCTGCAGCGGCAAGGGCATCGAGCCCGGCAAGCAGCCGGTGACGTGCCCCAAGTGCAGCGGCTCGGGCGAGATCCGCCGGTCGCACCAGTCGATCTTCGGCCAGATGGTCAACGTCAGCATGTGCGACCGCTGCCGCGGCGAGGGCACGCTGATCCAGGATCCCTGCACCGAGTGCCGCGGCCAGGGAGTCGTGCGCGTCACCAAGACGCTGCGGGTCACGATCCCGCCGGGCATCGACGACAATGCGCAGATCCGCCTCTCGAACGAGGGCGAGCCCGGTCCGCGCGGCGGCCCGCCCGGCCACCTCTACCTGTTGATCCACGTCCAGCCGCACCGCTACTTCCACCGCCAGGGCAGCGACCTGCTCGTCGAGCTGCCGATCAACATCGCCCAGGCCGTCCTCGGCGACGAGCTCGAGATCGAGTCGCTGGACGGGCCGGTGACGATCAAGGTGCCGGCCGGGACCCAGAGCGGGAAGACGATCCGCATCCGCGGCAAGGGCGTGCCGTTCCTGCGCGACCAGGGGCGCGGCGATATGCTCGTGCGGCTCAAGGTGGCGATCCCGACCGAGCTGACCCACGAGCAGCGCGAGCTGTTCAAGAGGCTTGCTGCCACGTTCGATGGTAAGGCGACGCCCCAGGAGAACAAGGGCTTCTTCGAGAAGGTGAAGGACGCCTTCCTCGGCTGATGGCCGGTAGCTGGCTGGAGCTGAGTGTCGTCGCCGAGCCGGAGGCGGCCGACGCCGTGGCCGAGGTGTTCGGGCGCTGGGGGCGCGGCGTCGCGATCGACCAGCCGGTCCGCCAGGCGCCGGACGGCGACGGCGGCTGGGTCGACGCGACCCAGAACGTCGTCGTCAAGACGTACCTGCCGGTCGACGAGCAGGCCGAGGAGCATCGCCGGTTGCTCGAAGAGGCGGCCTGGCACCTCGGGCGGCTGCGCCACGTCGAGCCGCTCCAGACCCGCGTGCTGGCCGAAGAGGACTGGGCGCACGCCTGGAAGAAGTTCTTCCACCCCCACCGGGTCGGCAAGCGGCTGGTGATCGTGCCGTCCTGGCGCCGGCGCGCCCGCCAGCCCGAGGACGTCGTGATCCGCCTCGACCCCGGCATGGCCTTCGGGACCGGGCTCCACCCGACGACCCGGCTGTGCCTGGCGCTGATCGAGGAGCACCTGCGGATGGGCGACGCGGTGCTCGACTTCGGCTGCGGCTCGGCGATCCTCTCGATCGCGGCAGCCCGCCTCGGCGCGGCGCGCATCCTGGCGATCGACGTCGACCCGGTTGCGGTGCGGGTGGCCGAGGAGAACGCGCGGCGCAACAGGGTGCTGCGCAAGGTGCGGGTGGCGCAGGGAACGGTCGAGCCCGACATGCCGGTCCCGGGCGCCCCGTTCGGCCTGATCGCGGCGAACATCTCGGCGTTCGTGCTCAAGAACGCGCGCGACGGCCTCCACGCCGCGATCGAGCCCGGCCGGGTGGCGATCCTCTCGGGGATCCTCGCCACCGCCGCGGACGACGTGCTCGCGACGTATGCGGCCGGCGGGTGGCAGCACGTCGAGACGCGCCAGGAAGGCGACTGGGTCGCGATCGTCGTGCGCCGCGGCTGAGCCCGTGGCCGAGCGGACGTCCGCCCTCCACCGCTTCTTCGTCGATTCGGCCGCCGTCGACGGCGGCGCCGCCCGCGTCGAGGGCGCCCAGGCGCACCAGCTCGCGCGGGTGCTCCGCCTGCGGCCCGGCGAGCTGGTCATCCTGGTCGACGGCATGGGGACCGAGCACGTAGTCGAGCTGACGGCGGTGACGCCGACGCTGGTCGAAGGTAGCGTGCGCGAGACGCGGCCGAGCGTCGGCGAGCCCCGGCTCCGAATCGCGCTCTACCAGGGCCTCGTCACCCGCGAGAAGCTCGAGACGGTCATCCAGAAGGGCACCGAGATGGGCGTCTCGACATTCGTGCCGGTGCGCTGCGAGCGGAGCATCGTGGCGCGCGGCGAGGCCGTCGACGAGCGGCGCCTCGATCGTTGGCGGCGGATCGCGACCGAGGCGGCCGAGCAGTCCGGGCGCGGCGCGGTGCCGGTCG
>JALYGH010000052.1 GCA_030777205.1 Chloroflexota bacterium | reverse complement strand
GCACCAGGCCCTGGGCATCCAGGAAGCTGACGACGATCGGCGACAGCGGCTCGGCGCGAGCCAGGATCGCCGCGAGGGCATCCTGCACCGAGATCATCGGGTAGGGGGAGGAGGTGACGATGGGATGCATGGCCACGGTTAGTCGAGAGGAAGTTACCGACAGCGACCGATCAGCAGGGAGGCGCTACTGGAGCTGCTTCTTCATGCAATTGAAGAACTGGTCCATCAGCATCTTGGCGACGCCGCCGAGCATGCGCTGGCCGACGCCGGCCACCACGCCGCCGACCTGGCCATCGCCCTGGACGTTCACCTGGGTCGACTGACCCTGATCGACCAGCTCGACCAGCGCCGCGCCCTTGACGAACCCGGGCCCGCCGCGCCCTTCGACCAGCAGTCGGTAACTGGAGGGCTCGTTCTTGTCGACGATCCGAATCGTGCCCTTGTAGGACCCACGAATCGCCGCCACGCCAACCTTCATCGTGGCCTCGTACTGGTCCTCGCCGGTCGGGGTCATGGTCTCGCAACCGGGGACGCAGCTCTTGAGCGCATCCGGATTGAGCAACACGGACCAGACTCGCTCGCGGGGCGCGTCGAACGTGTAGCTTCCCTCGACCTTCACGCTGCCTCCTGCACGACGCCATTCGGACGCCTGCTGACGATGATAGCACCCGCGAAACGTCCGCCGTCCGGCCGGGCCGGCGGCGTCACGGTGTAAGAACCCTGTAAAAACCTCGCGTGAGTGTGGTCACGTCCCCGGGCGCGCAGGACACGGCCCGCGCCCCTCGGTCGCCCGAGAGACGAGCACGGGTCGGCAGCCCGTCAGTAGGGCTCTGGCTGATCGCGGCCGTCGGCCTGTCGCTGCTCTTCAGCGCACGGACGATGGGGCCGGCATTCGCCCCCGACGTCGTGCAGGGGGACGCGCGCCAGCATGTGTTCTGGACAGCGCGCCTTTGGGATCCGGCGCTGTTCCCGGGTGACGTGATCGCCGACTACTACCAGTCCGTGGCCCCACCCGGCTTCAGCGCCGTCTACTGGCTGGCGATCCGGGCCGTTGACCCGCTGCTGGCGAGCAAGCTCCTGCCCCCCCTGCTCGGTGTCGCCTCGGCGGTCGTCGTGTTCGGGCTCGTCCGGCGGCTGTCCGGCGGGCCGCCCGGCGCGTTCCTGGCTACCGTCCTGCTGAGCTGGTACGTGTGGCAGTATGACGACCTCCCCTCGGCGACCGCCCGAGCGTTCATGCTGCCGCTGCTCGGCGGGCTCCTCTGGGCCCTTGTGGCCGGGCGGCGTGGTGTGGTGGTCGGCCTGGTCGCGGCGCTGGCGCTCGTGTACCCCTTCGGCGCCCTGCTGGGCCTGGCGCTCCTGGCCGTGCGGCTGGTCCGGTGGCGAGGCTGGCGCCCAGGCCTCGTCCGCGAGCAGCAGGACTGGCTTGGCTTCGTCGCCGCCTGTATGCTGGTTGCTTCCCTGCTCCTGCCGGCTCGGCTGACCGCCGAGCAGTTCGGGCCGACCGTGTCGCTCGCCGAGGCGCGGGCGCTAGCGGACTTCGGCCCCAGCGGGCGCACCCCGTACTTCGTCGAGGATGGCTATCGCTACTGGATCGCGAGCGGCCGCAGCGGCCTCGACCTGCGCGTGACCGACGTGTTGCTGCCGGACGTGCCGATCTTCTACCTGTACCTGGGGTTGGCGCTGCTGCTGCCGATCGTCCTCGCGCGGCGCTACGCGACGCGGCGCGAGCGGCCGCCGCCGGGGTTGGAGCTCCTCCCGCAGGTCTTGCTTGCCTCCTTCGGCCTCTTCTTCCTGGCGCACCTGCTGCTGTTCCAGCTCTACCTGCCGAGTCGCTACGTCAAGACCAGCGTTCCGCTCCTGCTGTCGGTTAGCGCGGGGCTGGCGCTCGGCATGCTCATCGAGGCCGCCGCGGCCTGCTTCGGGGCGCGGAGGCACCTGGTCACCGGTTGCGCCGCCCTCGTCCTGGGGCTCGCCATCGCCGCCTACCCCGGCCGATACGCCGGCGCGTTCCATCGCGACGAGATCCCCGCCATCACGGCCTATCTTCGTTCGCAGCCGAAGGACACCCTGGTGGCGGGCGCATCCGAGGAGACCGACCAGGTGCCGGTCTTCGCCGCTCGCAGCGTGCTCGTCGCGCGCGAGTATTTGCTGCCGTATCAGCTCGGGTACTACCGCGAGATGCACCGCCGCATGCTCGATCTGATCGAGGGGTACTACGCCGAGTCACCGGGCGCGGTTGCCGCCTTCGCGGAGCGATACGGGGTCGACGTGTTCCTCGTCAATCGCGACGCGTTCGACAGGACGAGATTTCGACGAGCCTGGAACTTCGCCCGGAGCGAGCAGACGTTCGCCCCGATCATCGCAGAACAGTTCGAGCGCAATCGGCGCTTCGCGCTCCTCGATCTGGCCGACCGGTGTGCCGAGGCCGACGACGGGACGGTGGCCGCCGTCCCAGCAAGCTGCATCCTGGGCCGAGCCGCGCCCTGACGTGGGCGCCGCGCCTAACGGAGCCCGCGCAGGCAGTCGGTCGGGACGGCGGCAATGCCGCCGACCTCCGCGCCGCAGTGCCGGGCTGCGTCAAGGAGCGCATAACGACCGCGTCCGTCGAGCTTCGCGCGAACGGCGGACGCATACGGCTCGAAGTCGCTCCCCCATGCGTCGCTGAACCGCCGCGGGTCGAACGCCGAGCGATTGACCAGGAAAAGCCCGACGCCGTAACGATCGGCGACCTCCACGATCCGCTCCGGCGAGTCGGCATAGTAGGCGTCGATCAGGTCGAACGTCCGCCGCTGGATGACCGCGTAGTAGGTCAGGTGGTAGGGCAGCGTGTACTCGCGCGAGGCGAGCACGCTGCGGCCGGCCAGGGTGGGTACGAAGTCGGTCTCCCGGGGCGTCCCCGCGATCAGGACATCCTTCGGCTGCGATCGCAGGTGGGCCGTCAGGGCCGGGTTCGGGTCGGGCAGGAACTTCCCCTGCCAGCGGCCCGGATAGGCGAGCAGCACCAGGCCGCAGCCCAGCCCGAGCGCCGCGGCGATCCCGGGCCGGAGCGGTCGCCGAACCCGTCGCGCGATCTCCTCGGCGAGGATCGCCAGCCCCAGCCCGGCGGCGATCGAGAGCACCAACGGGAGGCTCCACTTGACGTAGCGGCCCGGCAGGTAGAGCTGGAACAGCAGCACGTGCGCCAGGAAGAAGAGGCCGAACGATACCGCGAGCAGGTGGACCAGGACAATGGTGCGACCGCTCAGGCGCCGCGCGGCCGGCAGGCGCCGCCGGAATAGCAGCGCCAAGGGCAGGAGCGCGGCCAAGGCCGCGTGCTCGTAGAGGATCGGGATGGCCCGGTTGCGGGCGTCGACCACCGCCAGATCCAGGCCGCTGCGGTTGGCCCGCACCCAATAGGTGTACCAGTCGGGCACGAAGAACGCGCTGTGCCCGTCCGGGCCGAACTCCGGCATGGCGCGCGCCTGGTCAGCCGCGACGGTCGGGCCCCATGGCGCGGCCGCGAGCTGACCGGGGGCGAGGGACGCGGCCACGAGCGCGAGCGCCGCCGCGAAGGCGAGCCAGTCCGCCCGTTCGCCCGAGAGCGACGGTCGGAAGCCGCGGATCGATACCAGCCGCGATCCCAGCAGGCCCAGGCCGATGAGTGCCGCCGCGGGGTACAGCAGCGGCGCCAGGCCGGTCACGCCGGCCGCGACAGCCCGCCGACGACTGACCACGGCCCAGAGCAGGACGCATAGCAGCGGCAGGAGGAAGGCGCGCGGCGTGCCCGAGCTCAACGCGCCATGCTGCCAGGCGAACCGACTCAGCAGCGCCG
>JALYGH010000051.1 GCA_030777205.1 Chloroflexota bacterium | reverse complement strand
ACCCCAGCCCTCAGGTTTACGAAAGTAGGCCAGACCCTCGTGCCACGGGTCATTCGCCGGACATTCCGCTCGCCGGATGGCGTACGCAGATGACGGCCGCGTACTATAATCGAGTATCTAGAGCAGTGAACTCGACATATGCGAGGCACGCATGGCCGGCCCGATCGCCGTCTTCTACGAACATCCGGAGTGGTTCCGCCCCCTGTTCGCCGCGATCGACCGTCGCCGACTCCCCTTCGTCCATCTCCACGCCGACCGGCACCACTTCGACCCGTCGGCGACGAAGGTGCCGTACTCGCTGGTCGTGAATCGGATGAGCGCCTCGTCATACCTGCGCGGGCACGCCAACGCCATCTTCCAGGCCCAACAGTATCTGGAGTACCTCGAGGAGGTCGGCGTACCGGTCGTCAACGGCGCCCGGGCGTACGCGCTCGACACGTCGAAGGCGCGCCAGCTCTGGCTGATGACTCGCCTCGGGCTGCCGCACCCACGCAGCCGGGTCGCCAACAGCGCCGATGGGCTCGTCGCGGCAGCCGGGGAGTTGGCGTTCCCGCTGATCGTGAAGCCGAGCCTGGGCGGCAGCGGCGCCCTGATGCGGCGCTTCGACGACCCGGAGCTGCTCCGGGCGGCGCAGGCCGACGGCAGCCTGGCCGGCATCCTCGGCGTGGACCACACGGCGATCGTCCAGGAGTTCCACCGGCCGCGCGACGGGGCGATCGTCCGCGTCGAAGTCCTCGACGACGAGCTCCTGTATGCGATTCGCATCACCAGGGAGCAGCAGGACGACTTCAACCTCTGCCCGGCCGACATCTGCCGGGCGCCGAGCGGCGACCCGGACCAGGTCACCGATCCGCGGCGGCGTTCGTCGCCCGCACCCGCACCGCCGGCACCAGCGCCGTCCGGTGACCGTGCGCTCGACGTCCGCCCGGCCGAGGCGCCGAAGCGCTCGATGACTATCGAGGTCGCCGACCCGCCGACGTGGGTAGTGGACGGCGTCCGCGCCATCTTCCGCGCGGCGAAGGTCGATGTCGGCGGCGTCGAGTACCTCGAGAGCGAGCGCGACGGCCAGGTCTACCTGTACGACGTCAATACGCTCTCTAACTTTGTCAGCGACGCGCCCTCGCTTGTTGGCTTCGACCCGTTCGAGCGCTTCGTCGACTACGTCGCGCGTCGAGCCGGCCTCGATACACGGGAGGCGGTCGGCGCTCGCTCCTAGGCGAGGAGCTTCGGGCGGTCCTCGACGGGGATCGGCTCGCGCGACTTGATGCAGGCGAAGATCCGCTGGCGGAAGCGCATGTCGCCTATCAGCACCGCCCCGACCAGCCGGCCCTCGGAGAAGAACAGCCGCTGGTAGGATCGGTTGCGGGCATCCAGGTGCTCGTACGACTCCAGCTCCGCGCCGCCCTCCGGCGTCAGCCCGATCACCCGGATGTACGAGTCGAACAGCGTGCTCGAGTACATCGGGATGTCCTCGTAGACCGTCTGCTTGCCGAGCATGTTCAGCGCCGCCGTCTTGCCGTGGCCGATCGCGTTGCCCCAGGTGCCGAGCATGTTCGAGCGGCCGATCGCCACGTCGTAGAACTGGGCGATGTCGCCGGCGGCGAAGATGCCGGGCACGTTCGTCTCGAGGTACTCGTTCGTCACGATACCTTCGCCGGTCTTGATGCCGGTGCCCTCGACGACCTCCAGGTTCATCGTCATCCCGAGGCCGGCGCCGAGCATCTGGACGTCGAGTGTCTGGCCGCCGCCGGTGACGACACCCTTGAGAGTACCGTTGTCGCGGAGGACTTCCTTCACCGTCTCGCCGTACAGCATGTGGACCCCGTGGTCCCTGGCGATGTCGTCAACGAGCGCGCCGCCCTCCGGGTCGAGGACGCGGCGCAGGAAGTACGGCCCCCGGATCAGCCAGAACACCTCGAGCCCCTGCTCGCGCATCCCCTCGGCCAGCTCGTAGGCGATGTAGCTGCCGCCGGTGACCGCCGCCCGTTGCGAACGGTGGATCGCGTCGAGGATCTGCTCGGCGTCGTCGAAGTACTGGAAGTTGAACAGGTTCTTCGCGCCCTCGGCGCCGGGCGCCTTGACCGGGTTCGGCCGACCACCCGTCGCGATCAGCAGGGCGTCGTACGGCAGCTCACGGCCGTCGTGCAGCGTGACCGTCCTGCCGTCCGGGTCGATCCGGGTTGCTCGCGTTTCGAGCAGCAAGGTGATCCCGCGCTGGGCGTGCTGCTCGACGGTCCGCAGGAACACCTTCTGGCGCGGCGTCTTGCCCTTGATATACGGCGGCAAGGCGACCCGATTGTAAAGCGGCCAGCGCTCGTCCCCGATCAGCGTGATCACGCAGTTGGGATCGTTCTTGCGCAGCGTCTCGGCGCAGGTCGTGCCGGCCGCCCCGTTCCCGATGATCACGAACCGCTTCTCTCGCTCCGCCACTGCTCCTCCGGATCTTGCCGCGCGGCGCGCACCACAAGGGCCACCGCGCCGGAGTCGGGTGGCGACGGTGGCCCCGCACTCGAAGTATATACCCGCACAACGCGCCATGAGCGATGCCCGGTCGCTATACTCGGAAAGAATGATCCCGACGGCCGCCCGCCTGATGCGTCCCGACCGCCTCGTCCAGCACCCGGCGTACCAGGAGGCGCTGGCCTGGCTGTACGGCCTCTCGCCGAACGTCCGGACCCCGGCCGAGGTCGTGGCCGACCATCCGCGCAAGCTGCCTCGGATGCGCGCGCTGCTCGATCGGCTCGGCAACCCGGAGCGGGGATTCGACGCCGTGCTCGTCGCCGGCACGAAGGGCAAGGGCTCGACCGCGGCGCTGCTCGAGGCGATCCTCCGCGCCGCCGGCCTGAAGACCGGCCTCTACACCCAGCCGCACCTGGTGAGCTGGTGCGAGCGGACCCGCCTCGGCGAGCGCGCGATCGAGCCGGACGAGGCGGCGGCCCTGATGCCGACCGTCCGCGCCGCCGTCGAGGCGGTCGAGCGCGAGCGAGCGGACCTGGGCGACGTGACGACGTTCGAGGCCGGCACCGCGCTCACGCTGCTGGCCTTCGCCGAGCACGGCGTCGAGCTGGCCGTCGTCGAGGTCGGTGTTGGCGGTGCCCACGACGCCACGAACGTGCTCGAGCCGCTCGTCGCGGTCCTCGCCCCGGTCAGCCTCGACCACATGGTGACCCTCGGCCCGACCCTCGCCGCCATCGCCCGGGAGAAGGTCGGCATCTTCCGCCCGGGCGGCCGGGCCGTCGTCGGGCCGCAGTCGCCGGAGGCGCTGACCGTGGTCGAGCAAGTCGCCGCGGCGCAGGGGACGCGCCTGGAGCTGGTCGGCCGCGAGTGGCACTGGTGGCCGACCGAGGGGGAGCCGGCGACCGGCCGCTTCGCGATCGCCGGCCCCGGCGTCCGCCTCGACGATCTCAGCATCCCGCTCGTCGGCCGCCACCAGCGGGACAACGCGACGCTGGCCCTGGCAGCGGCGCACGCCCTTGCACTTCTATCCTCCCATTCCCCTCGATGGAGGAAGGGGCCGGGGGATGGGGGCGGGCCAGACGGAGCGGGCGAAGCCCTCCCCCTCGGTGGCGGAGGATTGGGTGAGGGTGATCCCATCCGCCGCGGGCTTGCCGCCGTCGAGTGGCCGGGGCGGTTCCAGGTGCTGCGCGAGCGGCCCAGGGTAGTAGTGGACGGCGCGCACAACGACGACTCGGCGCGCCGACTGGCCGAAGCGTATCGCGACGTGTTCGGGATGCGGCACTGCCACCTCG
>JALYGH010000050.1 GCA_030777205.1 Chloroflexota bacterium | reverse complement strand
CTTCGGCTACCCGAAGCCCGGATCGGCGAGAAGGCGGGCGATGTCCCGACGGCGCTCCGACTGCCCTTTCGGGGCCGTATGGGAATGTTCCACACCCTCGTGCCCAACCTAACGGAGCAGTACTAGTACTACTCCGTCAGGTGTGACGCGGCTGTGACACCGGGATGCTTCGGCTGCCCGAGCTTATGGCCAACGAGAGGGCGCCCGCAGGCCGAACAGCGTCCCGGATGCTCAATTTGCACTGTATGGGAATTGCCAACACCCTCGTGGCCGACCTAACGGAGTAGTACTAGGGCGGTGATGTTGACTCCAACGAACTCAGCGACCTGATACAAGAGCTGCCACCCGGCGCCGCCCAGGTCGCCGCCGTCGCCAGCAAGACGCTGGAACGCGGCGAATGCTGCGCACCGCTGGAGGTCCGGTAGGGCGATCGTCATGGCGAGGGCGGCGTTCTCGGCGAGGAATTCCTGCGCTGGTTGCCCCGCGCGTCCGGCGCCACCAGCGCTCCGACACATGATCACTTGGGGCACTTCGAGATCGAGTTCGGGCAGCACGAGCTGCTCGGCTACGGAACTCGATGGACTAGGGTTGAGGTGCTGGTCGACGTGGACGGCCTCGTGGCCGATCGCGACGATCCTGACACCGGCGGGATCCTTCACTCGAGCCATTTCGGCGATCCGCGTATTGATCGTCACCACGGCGCGGCCGTTGATGACCTCGCTCTGCGCGAACCGGTCCAGCGGCAAGACATCCTCCCGCAGCCTTGCGCCCTGGACATCCTGGACGAGATCCTCGATCACGTGCTTGATCAGCGGGCGCTCACGCAACCCGTCCATCGCCATGAAGTCCGCGAGCAGCCGCTCCCGGAGCCCCACGCCGAGCCGGTAGGCTTCGTTCCTCCGCGCGACCAACCACGGGTGATGGGCTCTCATTGCCCCTCCGCCCTCGTGCTGGCCGCAAGGAACTTGAGGACCGCCGCGCGCTGGGCCGGTGCCATCCGGGCGACCCGCTGGAGGATCCCGAACAGGCCGTCGATGTCCGTCTCAGACAGGCCGAAGTGCTTCGCCAGCGCCGTCCTGACAGACGGATCGATGTCCTCAATCAGCGCCTGCGGAAAAGAAAGATCGGCGGGCTGATTGCCCGCCGATCTCTTCAGCGCCGTGCCGCCATCGGCGGCACGATGGACAAGCCGATCGAGGATCTCCCGGGGGAGACAGTCCGCCATCTGGAGCATCAGCTCCATCTCGCCGCCGAGCGCGTTCGACAGCTTGACGACGGTGTCCGGGTTCGGGACGGCGCTGTCGTTCTCGATGCGCGAGAGATGCGTGACCGACAGGCCCGTCGCCGTAGCCAGCTCTTGGAGCTGCCAGCGCTTCCGGCGACGGAGCCGTCGCACGTACTCCCCGAACGTCAATCCGGCGTCCATGCCGACACAGTACCACTGACTTGCGGTCCGCGTCAAGATTTGCGCACGTGCGCAACGCTCACCACAGCGCGACTGCAATGCTGAAGGGGATGACGCCGGTCATCCCGCTATTTTCCGGGCTACGTGCACGGGGGTGCACGTTCATGCGTCACACGTTCCGGTGTTTTGCTCGCAATCACGCGCGGAGCACCTTCCCTGCTCGGGCGCCGGTGTACCGGCCGTCGCGGACGGCGAAGACGCCATTGACGATCACGTGCGGCAGCCCGGCCGGCGCCTGCTCCGGGTCCTCGTAGGTGGCGCGATCCAGGATGGTCTTCGGGTCGAAGATGACCAGGTCAGCGGCGAGGCCCGGACGGACCAGGCCGCGATCCCAGAGTCCGAATTTCTGGGACGGCAGGCTCGTCATCTTGCGCACGGCCTCCGCCTGGGAGAACAGGCCGACCTCGCGGGCGTAGTGGCCGAGCACGCGGGGATAGGTGCCCCAGGTCCGGGGATGTGGCTTCCCGCGGGTGATGATGGCATCGGACCCGATCATCACCAGCCGGTGCTCCAGGATCTGCCGGACGTCCGGCTCGTCCATCATCGTCACGACGATCGTCGGGCGGCCCCGCTCCTCGACCAGGACGTCGCAGAGCGCGTCCGCGGGGTCCGAGCCGCGCTCCTCGGCGATCAGCTGGATCGACTTGCCGAGGTACGACTGGTTCGTCTCGACGCTGGAGACCCGGACCTTGTCCCAGCCGCCGGCCCCCGCCAGGTTCTCCCAGCCGGGGATGCCGTCCCGGAAGTCCCGCTTAATGCGGTCGCGCTCGGCCGGAACCGTCAGCCGCTCCAACATCAGGTCGCGTCCGCCCTCCTGCGACCAGGGCGGCAGCAGCGCCGCCATCCGAGTGCTGCCGGCGTCGTACGGATAGGCGTCGCCGGTGACCTCGACGCCGCGCTCGCGGGCTGCTTCCAAGAGACGGAGGAGCTCGCCGGCCCGGCCGTGGTTCGCGCGGCCGGCCGCCTTGAGGTGGGAGTGCTGAACCGGCACGCCGGCCCACTCGCCGATCTGAATCGCCTCGGCGTGGGCCTGGAACAGGGTGACCGTCTCACCGCGGACGTGGGAGCAGTACGGTCGGCCGGAGCTGCGCATCACCTCCGCCAGGGCGACCAGCTCGGGGGTCTGGGAGTAGAACCCCGGCGCGTAGATCAGCCCGGACGAGAACCCAACCGCCCCGTCCGCCAGGGACTCCTCGAGAAGGCGGCGCATCGTCTTCAGTTCGTCATCAGTCGGCGCACGGTTCTGGAACCCAAACGCGGCCACCCGCAGCGCGTTGTGGCCGACCAGCTGCGCGATGTTACTGATCGGCCCGGCGCGCTCCAGGCTCGCGAAGAACTCGGCTGCCGTGGTCCAGTCCCACGGGGTGTCGGCGAACAGGCCGGCCTGGTGCTCCTTGAGGAGGTCGGCGGTCTCGGGCAAGAGTGGGAATGCGGTTGATCCGCAATTGCCATTAATCTCTGTTGTGACGCCCTGGAGGATCTTGGCCGGCAGGGGCTCCGCCGCGAACGGCAGGGCGTCGGAGTGGCAGTGGACATCGACGAAGCCCGGGCAGATGGTCAGGCCGGTGACGTCGACATTCTCGCGAGCCTCGGCCGTCCTGAGCCACCCGACCGCCGCGATTCGACCGTTGTCTATCGCCACGTCCGCCGGCACATCGACGTTGCCGGCTCCGTCCAGCACACGGCCGCCGCGCAGGATCACGTCCAACATCACATCCTCCCAACGTGGTGACGATCCTAGCGTCGACCCCCGCTCACAGACCAGCCCGCCCGGGTTGATTGCCGGAAGGCTGGTGCGCGGCGCGGGGTGTCAGGCGGCAGTCCGCGTCGCCCTGTCAAGCGTCAACAATGCCTCGCCCAGTGGTGTCAGCACCAGTTCGCCGAACCAGACTCCGTGCCCTTGACGGACGGGCCTCACGTGGTCGATCAGTTCAACCAAGACCCGGCGCCTTGCTTCGACGCTGCCGCGATCGAGTACGCCTGCCCAGCCGCCCGCAGCCGCCAACACGACCTCCAGATCCGGCAGGGAGGGTGTGGACCTGACCTGCTCAAGCCGACCGATCTCCGCCTCAGCCGCTATCAGATCCGCTTCGATCCGGGTTCGTGCCGCATCGTAGCCGGCCCGATCCAGCATGCCGTCGATCAGGAGCACGGCGGCATCAGCGAGCCGCTTCCTCGCGTGATCTACTTCAGCTCGCAGGCGAGACAGGCGCTTGCCATCTGGTGTGGTGGCGCCGGCTCCACGCAACATGTCCCACTCGCGCCGGATGGCGCGCTGCATTCGCCCATCGGCCGTCGCCACATGTGCCACCAACGGCGTCAGGCGATCCAACACGGATTTGTCCAGCGTCGGACCGCCACAGTTACCAGAGCAGCCGTTCCGGTCGCAGACGTAGCGGGGACGACGGTTCGTTGCTCGCCATCCGACCATCCGATGCCCGCACCTTGGACAACGGGCAAAGCCGCTCAGGAGGAAGCGCTGCGTCGCCTGCTTCGCAAGCTTCCTCCCGATCTCAATCTCGTCTCGGCATCGGCGGTACAAGTCATCGCTAACGAGCGCCGGCCACCGTGCGACCGATCCCTCCAGCACGTCACCATCGTCATCACGTGGGAATCGAGCAACGTAAGTCGGGCTGGCGATCAGCTTCCGCACGGCTGTCGCGCTCCACGTGTGACCCCGGCGATCCGTCATTGACAGCCCGATCATCCAACGTGCAACGCTGCGGATGCTTTCGCCGCGGGCCACCCGCTCGAAGCAGTCGCGGGCGATCTTCGCTGAGGCCTCATCAATGTCCAGCACGCGCCGAGGGGCACCGGCCGCGCGCTCCTCGGGCGTGGCATCGCGCAGCATATAACCGAATGGCACGTCCTGGACAGGATACCAACCGTTCAGTCGCAGGTGCCGCCGAGACCCGCGCACGCGTTCTCCGAGCACGCGGACCTCCTCCTCGGCCACGCTGCCAAGGATGTTCGCCACAAGGTCCGTGACCTCGCCGCCCTCCATCACGCTATGAGTCGTCGCCCCTAAGTCGTGGAGCTCCGATCGGCGCTGTACGCGCTCAAGGAGTCGACGCCCGAGCCGATCCAGCCGCCAGACCACCACGGCGACACGCCGTCCTTCGCCGCTCAGCCGCCGGACCTCTTCGAGCATCACCTGATACTGCGGGCGGTCGTCGCGCTTGCCGCTCATGATGTCCGTGAACTCCCGGCCGAGTGCGAACTGCTGACGAGTGGCGTAGGCGCGTGCTTCGCTCAACTGGACGTCCAGGCTCGCGCCGTCCGTCTGCCGATCGCTGCTGACACGGGTGTAGATCAGTGCTTCAATGGTGCCGCTGGTGGCCCGAACCGCCGACCGCTTCATGTCTTGTCCACCTATCCCAGGCGCCCGATGTCACGGGTATGATAACCGTGATAGCACCGCGTTCCCGCTCCCGCCCGAGACGGCCTCGCTCTTGAAGGAGCACCACGCCGGCCTCTTCGCCGACATGCCGTGGGACTGGTCCCGCGCCGGCGAGTACTTCGCCAGCCTCGAGCGGGCCGGGCCGGTTTCCAACATCGCCCCGCTGGTCGGGCACGGGGCGCTGCGGGTGGCGGCGATGGGCTTCGCGAACCGCGCCCCGACCGCCGACGAGCTGGCGACAATGCGGCGCCTGCTGGCCGAGTCGCTCGCGGACGGGGCGGTCGGGCTCTCGTCCGGGCTGATCTACGCGCCGGGGTTCTACTCGCGGACCGACGAGCTGGTCGCGCTGGCCGAGGTGCTGCGCGGGTCCGGCCGGCCGTACTGCTCGCACGTGCGCGGCGAGACGAAGACGCTGTTCGAGGCCCACGCCGAGGCGGTCGAGATCGGCGAGCGGGCCGGCGTGCCGGTCCAGCTCTCGCACCTCAAGGCGGCCGGCCGGGAGAACCATGGCCGGGCCGACGAGCTGCTCCGGTTGATCGAGCGGGGGCGCGAGCGCGGCGTCGAGGTGACCGGCGACCAGTACCCGTACGACGCCGGCAGCACCCGCATGGCGGCGCTGCTGCCGCCGTGGTCGCAGGAGGGCGGGCGCGAGCTGCTGCTGGAGCGGCTGACCGTCCCGGCCGAGCGCGAGCGGATCAAGCGCGACTTCGCCGAGGGCATCCCCGGCTGGGAGGACCTGGCGGGGGCCGGCGGCTGGGAGAACGTCCGCGTCTCCAGCGTCGACCGCAACCCGGCCTACCTCGGCAAGTCGATCCGGCAGATCGCCGACGAGCAGGGGAAGGACCCGGTCGACGCCCTCTGCGACGTGCTGCTCGAGGAGCGGGGCCGCCCGACGATCGTGGTGCGGATGATGGACGAGCGGGACGTGCGGACGATCATGCGCCACCCGCTGGTGATGGTCGGCTCGGACGCGATCGTCACGCGCGGCAAGCCGCACCCGCGCACGTGGGGCACCTACCCGCGCGTACTAGGCCGCTACGCCCGCGAGGCCGGCCTGCTCTCGCTCTCCGAAGCCGTGCGCAAGATGACGAGCTTCCCGGCCCAGAAGTTCGGGCTGTGGGATCGCGGCCTGGTCCGTCCGGGCCTGGCCGCCGACCTGGTCGTCTTCGACGCCGCCACCGTGCTCGACCGCGCGACGCCGGAGGATCCGGAGCAGCCGCCGCTCGGGATGCCGCACGTCCTGGTCAACGGCGCCTTCGCCGTGCGAGACGGCCGGTACACCGGCGCCAGGGCCGGCCGGGTGCTCCACGCCTCCTGAAGCTGGGACGATTGCCGCGTTCCAGGGTGGGAGTGCCGTGCACCTGACGTGACGCGGACGGTGGCGTATTCGATGGGTGGGAACTGGGATCGCACCCCGGGCAGCGGTTCTGCTACCGTCGGATACGATTCACGCGGACGGACTGGACAGGCATCGCCACGCGCTCGAAGGCCGGACACGATGACACGGCTTGCCGTTACACAGCGGCGCCTCGCCGCCATCCTGGTCGCCGACATGGTCGGCTATAGCCGGCTGATGGAAGCGCACGAGGACTACACCCACGCCTGGCAGATGCGCCTGCGCTCGGAGCTTCTGGAGCCGGGCATTGCCGCCCACGGCGGCTACATCGTCAAGCACACGGGCGACGGCTTCGTCGCGATCTTCGACAGCGCGCGCGACGCGACTCGGTGCGCCCTCACTCTGCAGCAAGCGGTGACGGAACTGACGGCCGACCAGCCTGCCGAGCAACGGATCAGCTACCGCATGGCCGTGAACCTCGCCGACGTCATCGTCCAGGACGACGACGTCTACGGCGATGGCGTGAACGTCGCCGCACGCCTGCAGACCTACGCCGAGCCGGGCGGAATCGTCGTTTCGGGCGCAGTTGCCGAGCAGGTGGGCAGCAGCCTCGGCGTCGGAGTGATCGACCTCGGCGATCTGCGCCCGCGCAATCTCGCCCGTTCCGTGCGGGTCCTTGCACTCCGCGTTCCGACCGCCCCCGCGCGACTGGTCGGCGATTCCCTTGCCGGTTCCGATCCGCGGCCGTCGATCGCCGTGCTGCCCTTCCGCATGCATCCGGCCGATCCGGCCGAGCGCTACTTCGCCAACGGCATCGTCGACGATATTATCCACGGGCTTGCGACGCTCAAGGAGTTATTCGTCATCTCGCGTGGCTCGACGCTTGGCTACGGGGGCACGACGATCGACGTGCGCACCATCGGTCGCGAGCTGGGCGTGCGCTACGTACTGTACGGCAGCGTGCGACGTTCCGGCGGCCGGCTCAGGATCGTCACCGAGCTGAGCGATGCGGAGACCGGCACGATCATTCGCTCCGACCAATATGACGGCAGCCTCTCCGACCTGACCGAGCTTCAGGGCAGGATCGCGGTGAACGTCGTCCGGACCATCGCGCCGCACGTGCACGAACGGGAGCTCGTGCGGGCGATGCGCAAGCCGCCGCACAGTCTGACCGCCTACGACTATGTCCTGCAGGCGTTGGATCGCCTCTACCGAATGGACTATGAGTCCTTCTCGCGAGCGCGCGGTTTGCTGCAGCAGGCCATCGCTCATGATCCCGGGTACGCACCGGCCTATTCCTACACCGCCTTGTGGTACATCTTCCGAGTCGGGGAGATCGGGGCTCCGGATCCGGATGCGGACGCCGCTGCTGCCGAAATCCACGCTTCCGCCGCGCTCGAGCGAGACGGCGGTGATGCCCTGGCGCTAGCGATCTGCGGCCATGTCCAATCGTACCTGTTGAAGGACTACAGCAAAGCCATCTCGCTCCTGGACCGGGCGATTGCGGCCGGCCCCAGCTCGGCGATGGCCTGGACGATGAGCAGCGCCACCCATGGGTACATCTGCGATGGACCGACGGCGGTGCGACACGGCGAGCAAGGAGTCCGCTTATCGCCGCTCGATGCGCGCTTGTTCTGGCATGAAGGCCTGCTCGCCCAGGCCCACTATGTCGACGGCAATTACGAGCAGGCCCTGGAATGGGTGCGCGGCGCACTCGAGCGGAACGAGTACATCAGGTACAACATCCGCACGTTGATCGCCACGCTGGTCGCGCTTGGGAGGACGGAGGAAGCCGCGGAGGCCGCCCGTCATCTGCTCCGCGTTCAGCCGGATTTTCGCCTGGGTTCATACTCGAAACGGTGCCCGTTTCAGCGTCCGATCCTGGACAGGTGGCTCGCTCGCCTGTGGGCGGCCGGATTGCCCGAGTGACTTGCCGGAGGTGATTGCTCGGCCTTGCTGCCAGGCATCGCCTCAGGATTGGCCGCCCGGTCGTGCCCTACGTCACAGACGCCAACCTTCGTCTCCTGTATGCCGGTACCGAAAAAGTATCGAGCAGATGGGTCGACTATGGTCGACCAAACACGGCCAAGGTGGTTACACTGCCAAGCGGTTCGCCGGACGGCGCGGTTACCGCGTGCCTCAGTCGTCCGCATCGGGTTCGCTGCCGTGGTGGTGGCCCGATGACCGTCAGCGACGTGACCGGAGACGGCGCTGTTGAGGGGCAAGCGGGAAAGGAGATCCGCACATGACCGGCAACACCGGTAACACGGGCAACACCGGCAATACCGGAAACACTGGCAATACCGGCAACACGGGCAACGCGGGCATCTCAGGTGAGACGGGCGGCGGGTGGTTCGTTCCCGATCGGGTGGACCTGCCCTTCGTCACGGAGGTTGATCCACCTACCGGTACTGAAATCGGGGATCTGCGCATTACGGGCCTGTCGCTGAATGGCTTTCCGTTACGCAACTGGTCCGCGCGATGGAACGCCTGGCTCGTGCTGCACGAGTTCGCCCGCACGAATTGGGACGCCGCGGCCACGACGGCTGTGAACCCCATATGGGTCCTCATCAACGCGGCCACAACAGATGCGGAGATCGACGAGCTTGCGAGGGCGGCCCGCGACGAGCGGGCCGCGGCGCTGGGGGAGATCCTGTCGCAAGATGTCGAGTTCATCAGCGATTTCATGGGATTGCTCACGATCACACCGGGCTCGCACCCGAACACTTATCGGGCCCTGCACATCGCCAGCCTGATCGGCTCGTATGCCGCCCTGTACTTCAAGGGGGTTACCCCCCAGTATCGGAACCGGCCCCGACCATCGCAGCTCTGTCCGGCGCTACGGCCGCCGATCCCGGTGCCGGGACACCCGGCATTCCCCAGTGGCCACGCGACCCAGGCCCACCTGATGGCGCGCTCCGTCGCTCGAGTCCTGGCGCCCCCGACGCTTCCCGCGGCCGACGCGACGGTCCTCACCAAGGATCTCAACGTGCTCGCCGGTAGGGTCGCGCGCAACCGGGAGATCGCCGGGTTGCACTACCGGACCGACTCGGAGGCGGGCGAGGCGCTCGCCGCGTCGGTGTACAACACGCTGGTCGCGACTCCCGTCGCCACGTACGCCGCGGCGATCAACGACGCGAAAGGCGAATGGTGATGCGAGCGATCCTCCCGGAAGATCCGGACCCCCGCGAGCAACTGGCGAGCATGAACGTGCGGGCGCGCCGCTTTCAGGTTCCGGACGAGTTCGATCCGCTGACGGCCTCCGAGAAGGAGCTCGAGGAGTACGGGTTCCCGCCGAGGCCGGACCAAGCCACCCAACCCGAGCTGTACGCGTTCTGGCTCGAGCTGTTCTCCCGCCCCCTGACGTATGTCGAGGCGGACTTCTCGCTTGCACTGCCCGACGAGTACTACAGCCAGAGCGCCGGCGCACCGGCCGCCCGTTCGCGCCATGAGGCCAGCCTCAACTGGTCCGGAGCCTACGTCACGCCACGGGACGGGCGGATGTTCACCCAGGTGCTGGGTTCCTGGCACGTTCCGACGGTCGTGCCTCCGCCCGGTGGATCTCCCGCCGCGACATACGGTAGCTCCACCTGGATCGGGCTCGACGGGCAGCGAAGCTACCTCCACTCGACGCTGCCCCAGATCGGCACCGGGCAGTTTCTGAACCTCATCGGCATCCCGGGCTCGAAGACGGAGGCCTGGATCCAGTGGTGGCCGCGCTGTCCGGTCACTCTAGGCATGCGGGTCGTTCCCGGTGACCGAATGATGGCCTGGCTGATCGTCCTCAACTCGACGGACGTGTTCTTCATGCTCGCGAACTACAGCAGGGGCCTGTACTCCGCGTTCGTCCTGACGGCGCCGATGGTCACCCTCCCGCCCCACGTTTCCGCGCCGGTTCAAGCGAACGTGTCGGGAGCGACGGCCGAGTGGGTCATGGAGCGTCCGGCGCCCTGTCCACATCCTGATCTCTTCGATCTGCCCGATTACAGCCCGGTTGTGTTCAACAACTGCTACGCGGTATCGGCGCCCGCCCCTGGTGGAGCGATCCGAGTGGAGACGCTCGCGGGCGCCAGGCTCATCCGGATGTACGCGGTCAAGGAAAACCCTCACCGAACCGTCACCGTATCGGTGGCCGAGCAACTCGGACCCCATCAAGTCAAGACGTCCTACCTTTCCTAACGCCTCGCGGAAGGAAGGGCGGGACATCCTATGCCGTGCCCCGGAATCAATGCCGACGGGCCCACGGGACGGCTATGGCGCCGCCGTTTCGGGAAAGTAACTTTCGATCACGGCCGCGGCGCGGGCGTCGTTCGGCTCGCCGCGCTCGCGGAGGTGCTCGACAACCCGCCGCTTCACCTCGACCGGGCCGGCCGGCCCGACCTTGAATTTCGCCTGCGCCCGCACCACGGTCAAGCTGGCCACAGCGAGCCGCCCCAGGCGCGGGCCGTAGAAGGCGTCGTTGCGGAGGGGCGGGTATTCGCCGTGCGGCTCGTACTCGGCCAGCAGCCGCGCCAGCGCCGCCGCCACGTCGTCCGGATCGGTCGACGTGCGGGCCTCGCACTCGAACTGGACGGCGCGGAAGTGGAGCGTCGCCCGCCCGCCGTCGTCCGGCTCGACCCAGTCGTGCGGCGAGAACGCCAGGAAGTCGGAGACGAGGAACGTGCAGCGCGGGTTGGCGACGAGCGCGGCGAAGGTCGGGTCCTCCCGGACGCAATGCAGCTCGATCTGGTCGCCCTGCTTGACGAACGGCAGGAGGCTGACCTGGGGGTGCCCGCCCGGCGGGGTCGCGATCAGCGTCCCGTGCCGCTGCCCAGCGACGAACGCGTCCACGGCGGCGGAATCGATGCGGTACCGCTCCGAGTCGTACATGATCCTCCTACGACCCCTTGATCGCCAGGCCGCCGTCGACCAGGAAGTACTGGCCGGTCGTCCAGGAGGACTCGTCGCTGGCGAAGTAGAGGGCGGCGTAGGCGATGTCCTCGGCCTCGCCGACCCGTAGCAGCGGCGTCCGCTCCGACGATCGCTTGAGGCGCACGCCGCCGTCGAGCGACGGGTCCCACATCTCCGGGTTCATCGGCGTACGGACGGCGCCGGGGCAGATGCAGTTCACGCGAATGTTGTGCGGGGCGTAGTCGAGCGCGGCCTGGCGGGTCAGGGCGACGATCCCGCCCTTGGCGGCCTCGTACGCCGCGAAGTTGTTGAACGCCACGATCGCCTGGATCGAGGCCGTGTTGATGATCGAGCCACCGCCCTGATTCAGCATGTGCGGGAGCGCCGCCCGCATGCCGCGGAAGATGCCGCCCAGGTTCAGGCTGAGGCAGGCGTCCCAGGTCTCGTCGGTCGTCTCGTGGACCTTGCCGAAGAAGTTCCGGCCGGCGTTGTTGAACATCACGTCCAGGCGCCCATAGCGATCGACGGCGGCCCGGGCGAGCGCGTCGACATCGGCCGTCCGGCTGACGTCGCAGTGGACGTAGTCGATCTCGGCGCCGGCGGCGCGGGCCTGGCGCAGCGTCTCCTCCGCCTCGGCATCGTTCACGTCGCCGATCACCACCCTCGCGCCCTCGCGGCCAAACAGCACGGCCGACGCTCGCCCGATGCCGGTGGCCGCGCCGGTGATGACGGCCACCTTGTCCTTCAGTCGCACGTTGGTTCGCCTCCGGGTTACTGGTCGGGCATCGGGCGGCGACGGGGCGGCCGGCGACCGATGCCGGCTAATAGTAGATCGAGCGCGGGGCGCCGCCGCCGGCCGCGATCACGTCGCCGTTAATGGCGATCGACTTTGGCGAGGCGAGGAACGCGACGACGTAGGCGATGTCCCGCGCGTCGATGATCCGCCGGACCGTGTTGCCGGCCGCCATCTGGCGCTCGACCTCTTCCTCGGAGATCTCCTGGGAGCGCGCCCGCTCGGCAACGACGCCGGCCGTCTTCTCGGTACGGGTCAGGCCCGGATGAACGACGGTGACGTTGATCCCATGCGGCCCGAGCTCGTCGGCTAGGTTCTTGGTCAGCGCCACGACGGCCACGTTGCGGATGCTGCCGATGGTCGCGCCGGTCGAGCGGGCCGCGAGGCCGCTGATGTTGACGATCCGCCCCCAGCCCTGACGAACCATGTGCGGCGCGACGGCCTGGGCGCACCTGAGATAGCCCATCACCTTCGTCTGCATGTCGTCGAGGAACAGCTCCTCGGTGATGTCGGCGAGGGCCGGCGGCGGGGCCTGGCCGCCCGGCTTCGCCGCCGCGTTGACCAGGATGTCGACGCGGCCGAACTGGTCGACGACGCGCTCGACCATGTCGCGGACGGCGTCGTCGTTGGTGGTGTCAGCCCGGACGGCCAGGACCGGGCGGTCCGTGTCGGCGATCAGCTCGTCGCGCGACGCTTCCAGGGCCGAGTTGTCGCGGGCGACAATGGCGACGCTCGCCCCTTCCAGGGCAAGCTGGCGGGCGATCGCCTTGCCGATCCCGCGGCTCCCGCCGGTGACGATCGCAACCCTGTCGCTGAGCTCCAGGTCCATGCGCCCTCCTCGTCGCCCGGCCGGCGACCCGTCCGTCCATGCCTGTCAGACCGGACCCGTAGTATGGCGCGTCGCAGCCGGCCGCGGTCGTCTCCTGGTACCGGCGCGTTCCGCCGTCTGGCGGACGACGTCCGGCCCGGCGTCCCGGCGACGACCTACCGTTCGGCGTCGGCCAGGCCAGGGGCGGCGCGCAGGGCGTCGCGCAGGCGGCGCAAGCATCGCGTTCGCAGCGGGCCGACAGTCTCCGGGGAGACGCCGAGTCGGGCCGCGATCTCCGCGTATGACGGACTGCTCGGGTCGTAGAAGAAGTAGTAGACGATTTTCTGGTCGCGCTCGGACAGGTCGGCGATGGCCGCGCGAACCGCCGCGCTTTGCTCGCGCTCGAGGGCCAGCTCGTCCGGGCGCAAGTCGGGATCCCGGGCGCGGGCAGTCTCGGATTCGTACTGCTCGCCGGTGGCGACGGGATGCCGGATGCGGCGGCGCAGGGCGCGCGTGGCCGTGCGGGCGGCGACGGTGGCCAGCCAGGAGGCGAGGCCGCGCTCGTCGCGCAGGCCGCCGAGCCCATCCCAGGCGGCGACCCACACCTCCTGGAACAGGTCGCCGGCCTCATAATCGCCGATGCCGCAGCGCCGGATGATGGTGTAGACGAGGCCGGCGTGGGTCCGGACGAGCGTCTCCCAGGCGTCCTGGTCGCCGCGCAGGCAGGCCGCTACTAGACCGCGGCGTGGCGCGGCGCAGATCTCCGTCACGTACGTGCGCAACTCCTCCGGCCGGTCGGCGTCCGAGTTGGCCCCGACGATGGCGTCGCCTCCGATCGCGCGGCATGGCGCGTGCTATCTCGGCTCACGCGAGCCGTAGAATGCTACACGACCGTATTCACGGCCACCAAGCGGCGGCATAGCGCGTGCGCGGCGCCGCTCGCGGCTACGGAGCATCGCTCCTCGATCGAGCGGGCACCCCCAGCTCAGTGCACGATTCATGCCGCGGTACTTCAGTTGCGGGATACCGGTCGCGGGGG
>JALYGH010000049.1 GCA_030777205.1 Chloroflexota bacterium | reverse complement strand
CCCTCCGACTGAGTCGCCAAGCCTGGTGCGCGTGGGGCGGCCGAGCGGCCGCTCCACGCCCCGACTGGTCAGCGAGGCTCGTCCCCGTCACATCTGGCGCGGGCGGAACCTCGGCAGCGTGATCTCCTCGGTCACGTCGTCGTAGACCAGCTCAACCGGCATGCCGATCCTGGCCGCTTCCGGCGTCGGCTCAACGTCAACGAGATTTGACAGGACTCGCACGCCCTCCTCCAGCTCGACGAGCGCGACGACGTACGGCGCGAGTGCCCGGAAGGCCGGGTTGGGGTGGACGTGGGGGATCGCGATCGCGTAGACAGTCCCCCGGCCCGATACGGGCGCCCACTCCAGCTCCTCATCCGGATTGCCGGGCATGACCAGACGCGGGTAGTACACCCACTCGCCGGTTGTCTTCGAGCGCTCGAGCTGCATCGCGTGGGCCTTCAGGCTGTCCCAGAACGGCTGCGTGACCGGGTCGGGCTGGGGCAGCGGTCGGTCGTAGGCCATGGCGGTCTCCCTCCCCTGGGCCTGTCTTCGGTAGGCCGGCTCGAGCTAGAGGATAATGAATGCAATCAGCCACGGGGCGCGGTAGCTGGCGGCGCGCTTCTCGTAGCGGGTAACCGGGTTGCGGCACTGCTTCCCGCGAGCGAGCACGTCCTCGACTAATCGCCGATCGCGCGCTTGAGGGCGACGGCCGCCGTCTTCGTCATGCCGGGCACGGCGGCGAGGTCGTCGACGCTGGCGGCGCGCATCGCCTTGAGGGAGCCGAACGTGCGGAGCAGCGCCTTCTTGCGGGTCGGGCCGACGCCGGGCACGTCTTCGAGCCGCGAGCGCAGGCCGCTCTTCCCCCGGATCTTGCGGTGGAACGTGATCGCGAAGCGGTGGGCCTCGTCGCGGACGCGCTGGACGAGATAGAGCGCCTGGGAGTTGCGCGGGAGGAGGATCGGGTCGGAGCGGCACGGCAGGAAGATCTCCTCGTTCTGTTTGGCCAGCCCGACGATCGGGATCTCGGTCAGCTCCAGCTCCTGCATGACCTCGACGGCCGCCGAGAGCTGGCCCTTGCCGCCGTCGACGATCACCAGGTCCGGGATCGCCGCCCACGACTGCGCCGAGCCGCTCGCCGCCGCGCCGTCAGCTCGGTCCTGCACGCCGTCAAGGCCCGCGCCATCCTCTTCGACGAGCGCCCCATGTGCGTGGTGGCCATCCTGGCCGCCGGACGACAGGGGCAGAGGGAAAGCGGCGCGTGAGTTGCGGGCTGTGTCGTTCCCGCCGGTCCCGTCGGAATCAGGCGCCGGCCTGCCCTGTGCCCGGGCGGCGTCATCGGCGCTGTTCGGGTCGACGACCTTGTTGGCTTCGAGGGCGCGGCGGAAACGGCGCCGCAGCACCTCCTGCATGCTCGCGAAATCGTTCGCCCCGACGACGGTCTTGATCTTGAACCGCTTGTAGTCCGAGCGCTTGGACTTCCCGTCCTCGAACACGACCATGCTGGCGACGCTGTTGGTGCCCTGGATGTTCGAGATGTCGTAACACTCGATCCGGCGCGGCGGGCGCGGCAGGCCGAGGGCCTCCTGAAGCTGGAGGACCGCCTCGTTCGTCTTCGCCTCGTCGGCGAGCCACTCGGCCTTCTGCTGCTCGAGCGTCTCGCGGGCGTTCTTCGTCGCCAGCTCGACGATCCGGTGCTTCTCGCCGCGCCGGGGGATGGTCAAGGCGACCTTCTTCCCGCGCACCTGGCGCAGCCACTCGGCGACGTTCTCCGCGTTGTCCAGCTCGTCGGGGAGCAGGATCTCGTCCGGCACGTCGCTGGCCTGGCTGTAGAACTGGGTGACGAAGCTGGTCAGGACGGCCCGATCCGTCTCGCCGTCGGCGTCCTGCATTAGGAACGGGTCACGCCGCGCCAGCCGACCGCCGCGCATGAAGAAGACCTGGAGGCAGGCGTGGCCGCCGTCGCGGGCCAGGCCGACGATGTCCTGGTCGATGAGGGTGGTGTAGCCGACGCGCTCTTGCTCGACGACCTTCTTGGCCGCGGCGATGCGGTCGCGGAGGTCGGCGGCGCGCTCGAACTCCAGGTTCTCGGCCGCCTCCTCCATCTCCCGTCGGAGCTGCTGGAGGACGCTTCGGTCCTTGCCATCGAGGAAGCGGATCATCCCGTTGACGATCGCGCGGTACGCCGCGTTGTCGATCGCGCCGATGCACGGGGCCGGACACCGCTTGATGTGGTAGTACAGGCAGGCGCGCGGGTCGGTGCCGGTGATCGTGCGCGTGCAGAGGATCTGCGGGAAGAGCCGGCTCAGCGTGTCAAGGGTCTGGCGCACCGAGGTCGCGTGGGGGAACGGCCCGAAGTAGCGCGCGCCGTCCTTCTCCATCCGCCGGCTCACCTGGGTCATCGGCCAAGGGTCCTGGACGTTGATCCGGATGTAGGGATAGTGCTTGTCGTCGCGGAGCTTGGTGTTGTAGCGGGGCTGCTCCTTGCGGACGAGGTCGTTCTCCCAGATCAGCGCTTGGATCGGCGAGTCGGTAAGGATGTACTCGACCGTGTCGGCGAGCGCCACGACCTGCCGGACTTTCGGCTGGTGGGCCTGATCAAAGTGAGTGCTCGGCTGGAAATAGGAGCGGACGCGGTCGCGGAGGGACTCGGCCTTGCCGACGTACAGCAGCCGACCGCGGGCGTCCTTGAACAGGTACACGCCCGGACGGTCGGGCAGGTTCTTCAGCGCCTCGGCAAGCCGCGGACGCTCTTCGGCGAGGTTCGAGACAACCATGAATCTATTCACCATAATGGTACTCGATGCAGCTACGTGACATTCTGGCCGACGTGCCCGGCGCTCGCCTCGTCCAGGGAGATCCGGCCACCTCGGTGACGGGGGTCGGCCACGACTCCCGCACGGTACGCCCGGGCGAGCTGTTCGTCGCCATGCCGGGCCAGCGCCACGACGCCCGCCACTTCGTGCCCCAGGCGCTCGAGCGAGGCGCGGCGGCCATCGTGAGCGAGGCGCCGGTCGAGGCGCCGCCCGACCGGGCGGTCGTGCTGGTCCCGTCCGCCCGCGCCGCCCTGGCCGACGCCGCCGCCGCCTTCCACGGCCACCCGTCGCGCCGGCTGCGCGTCGTCGGGGTGACCGGGACGGACGGCAAGACGACGACGACGCGGCTCCTGGCCCAGATCCTCGAGCGGGCCGGGCGGCGCGTCGGCTGGCTGACGACCGTCGACGTCAATGTGGCCGGGAGGATTCGGCCGAACGACCTCCACCACACGACGCCGGAGGCCGATCGAGTCCAGGCGGTGCTGGCGGAGATGGTCGCCACCGGGGTCGAAGTCGCCGTGCTGGAGACCAGCTCGCACGCATTGTCGCTCGACCGTGTGCGCGGCTGCGCCTTCGACGTCGCCGTCTTCACCAACCTCAGCCCCGAGCATTTGAACTTCCACGGCACGCTGGACGAGTACCGGTTAGCCAAGGCGCGGCTGTTCGAGATGCTCGGCGAGCCGTCGCACAAGCCCTGGCCGCACGTCGGCGTCGTCAACGCCGACGACCCGTCGTCCGAGATAATGCGGGAGCGCTGCCCGGCGCCGGTGCGAAGCTACGGGATCGATCGACCGGCCGACGTCGTGGCACGTGACGTGCTGCTCGACGCGCACGGCGCGGCCTTTCGACTCGTCGCGCCGCACGGAGAGGTGCGCGTGGCGACCTCGCTCCTCGGTCGGTTCAACGTCGCGAACTGGCTGGCGGCGGCGACGGCGGCGTTCGAGCTCGGCGCGACCCCGGAGCACCTGGTCGCCGCGGCGGCCGAGCTGCCGCCGGTGAACGGCCGGATGGAGCGCGTGGACCGGGGGCAACCGTACCTCGTCGTCGTCGACTTCTCGCACACCCCCCAGGCGCTCGAGAACGCCCTGCGGACCCTCCGGCCGCACACCGATGGCCGGTTGATGGTCGTGTTCGGGCACGCCGGCGAGCGAGATCCCGCCAATCGCCCGGCGATGGGCCGGGTGGCGGCCGAGCTGAGCGACTTCTTCGTCATCAGCATGGACGACCCGCTCCACGAGGACCCGCTCGAGATCGCGGAGCAGATCGCCGGCGGCGCCCGGGCGCTCGGGAAGTTGGTGGGCCGCGACTTCGTCGTTGACGTCGACCGCGCCGCGGCGATCCGCACCCTCCTCCACCGCGCGCGACCTGGCGACACGGTCCTGCTGGCGGGGAAGGGGCACGAGCGCCGCATGCTCGTCGGGGACGAGCGGCTGCCCTGGAACGACCGCGAGGAGGCCGAGCGCGCCCTACGCGAGCTCGGCTACCCGCCGCGCACCAAGGCGACAGAACGTCCGGTGCCGTAGGAGTGGCCGCCGCGTCTGTGTGGGCGCGTGGCCGGACGGTCGACGGCAACCGTGGCGACCATAGCACGGGAGGAGAGGGCCGCGCTGAGGACCGATGGGGTGAGCGAGCGCCGGCGGAGGCGGCGCTCGCCCGGCTCATTGACGGCAGCCCCGCCCGACTATTCCCCAGCCGACGAGGCGCTCGAACGTTCGGCGGAGATCGGCCGGGAACGAGCGGGATGAGGGGGCCTCGGGGGCACCCCTCCCGCTCAGTCCTGCACGGGCTGCGATCCGAGCTGAGCACCTCGCGCCCTCGCCACGAACCGCCGTGCGATGAACCAGGCCACCACGGCGGCAAGGGCCGCCACGAAGACGTAGCTGAAGTACCCCTGGTAGGTGGTGATGAGCTCCCAGTTTTCGCCAAGGATCCAGCCGCCCCCGATCAACAGCAGGTTCCACATCCCGCTGCCGATGGTGGTGTAGATGATGAACGGGAGGATCGGCATGCGCGCCACGCCGGCCGGGATTGAGATGAGACTGCGAACCAGCGGCGCGAGCCGTCCAACCAGGACGGCCGTCCGACCATAGCGGTCGAACCAGGCCTGAGCCTTATCCAGGTCGTCCTCGGAGATCATCGCCCAGCGGCCGTAGCGGCGCGTGATCGCCCGAATCCGCTGCTCCCCGAAGGCGTAGCCGACCCAGTACAGGACCAGCGCGCCAAGTAGCGAGCCGACAGTCGAAGCGATGATCGCCCCGGCCACCGTCATGCGCCCCTGCGCCGCGAGGAAGCCGGCCAGTGGGAGGATGGCCTCGGACGGGATCGGCGGGAACACGTTCTCGATCGCGACGACGATCGCGAGACCGACGTAACCGAGCCTATCGACGAGGTCTACGACCCAGGTAATGAGGTCGCCGAACAACCTGGACATGGTCACCGCCATGATGCAAGATTCGAGAGCGAAGGATACGGGAGCGTGGCGGGATCACCACAAGGAATCAGTACGGTGGCACGGCCCCGGCCGAGAAGCCGGGCGATTGTAGAGGATTGTCGGACCGACGTGCCCGTCGTGGGCCGCGCGTGAGGACCCGATGCCGACAGCCGTGGTCGCCGCCTCGGCGGGATGCCGCCGATCGCCGCCGCTTTATGGCACGCCCCTTGCCGCGCGCAGTGGATAAAGACTGCTGCGCGCAGAGGAGGTCCGCCGATGACTCAGGCCACCGACCACCGCGGCCACCAGGACCACGGGCACGCCCACGCAACCGACTGCGGGCACGCCTCCACCGCTCACGAGGGGCACACCGACTACTTCCACGAGGGTCACGCCCACCGCGAACGCGACGGGCACTGGGACGAGTGCGAGTCGCCGCCGCATGCCGAACACGGCGAGCATGGACATGCGCACGGCGCGAACTGTGGGCATCAGGCGGTCGCCCACGGCGACCACACCGATTACGACCACGAGGGACACCGCCACGCAGCCCACGCCGGCCACTGGGACGAGCATTGACGCCTCGGCGTGCGAGCAGTCGAGACCGCCCGCACGCCGGGCTGCTCGATGGCCGGCGGATCGCGGCATCGGCCCGCTCAATACTTCCAGAAGTGCTGGCGGTGCTCGAACGAGGAGCCCTGCGTCGAGAAGGCCGCATACTCCGAGCGCCGCACCGCCAGGTACGACCGCGCCAGCAGCGGCCCGAGCGCCTCCATCAGCACCTCGTTCGCCTCCAGTGCGTCGACGGCCACCGCCAGTGAGTCCGGCAGGCGGAGGATACCGCGCGCGTCGCGCTCCTCGGGCGCGATCTCGGCCGGGTCTTGGAGGGCCAGCCGCTCGTCGCCGAGGTCCAGCCGCCGGACGATCCCGTCCAGCCCGGCCGCGATCACCCCGCCGAGCGCCAGGTACGGGTTGGCGCTATTGTCCGACGCCTTCAGCTCGAGGTTGATCGACTGCATCTCCTGGCCGGCGTAGGGGCTCGTGATGCGGACCGCCGCCTCGCGGTTGTCCGGGCCGTAGCAGGTGAACGCCGAGGCCCACCGACTCGGCTGAAGGCGGTGGTAGCTGTTGTAGCTCGCGCAGGTCAGCGCCACCAGGCCCGGCAGGTGCTCGAGCAGCCCGGCCGCGAAGTGCCGCCCAAGCCGCCCGAGCCCGTACGGCGCCGAGCCGTCGTAGAACAGGTTCTCGCCCCCGCTCGCGTCCCAGACCGATACGTGCAGGTGGCAGCCGTTGCCGGCCTGGTCCGGCCACGGCTTCGGGGCGAACGACGCGAAGTAGCCATTCTTGAAGGCGATTGCTCGGACCGTCTCGCGGTAGAGGAGCTGATTGTCGGCGGCGGTGAGCGCCGAGGTGTAGCCAATCGACAGCTCCTGCTGGCCGTGCCCGAGCTCCGGGTAGTACTGCTCGACCCGCATCCCCTGCTTGCCGAGCGCCTCGACGATCTCGTCGATCACCGTCGCCGCCGTCTGCATGCCGACCGTGCTGAAGCAGAGCGACTCGTCGAACGGCACGTAGCGGTCGTCGGCCCGCACCGCCAGCGACCACTCCGGCTCGAACGCCGCCTTGACCTGGAGCCCCTCGCTCTGGGCGCGGCGGACCATCCGCTTCAGGAACGAGCGCGGGCAAGCGCCCCAGGGCTCGTGCTCGAGAGTGTGCATGTCGCAGAGCATCGCGGCTGAGCGCGGCGCATACGGCAGCACGACGAACGTGTCCGGATCCGGGATCAGCCGGACCTCGCCGACCGGGCCCATCCCCTCGACCGCCTGGAGCTGGTCGAGCAGGTTCATCGCCTGCATCGCGACAGTCAGGCCAATGCCGGCGTGCATCCGCGACTCGAGGCGATCGACGTGGGACGCCTTGCCACGGATGACGCCGGCGTTGTCGCAGTACAGGAAGCGGACGAGCTGCACGTCCGTCTGCCGCAGCCTGCTGAGCACCTCGGTGCGCTCCACTCCCAACCTCCCGTCCGCGTGGGGCATTGTAGTGGCGCGGACCGGGCGGCGAGTAGCGGGCGGCGGGCGGGCAGACGGCAGGTGGTGGAGGGCATTGGGCAGAGGGTGGAGGGTAGGGAGTAAGTGGATACAAGGCACACGGTGGAAGGTGGAGCAGTACCGGTGCCGAGGACGACCATGGTGTCATCCTGAGCAAGCCGTAGGCTTGCGAAGGATCTCGTCCCATTAACAGCAGGGAGACGAGATCCTTCGCTGCGCCCAGGACGGGCTCTTCGGCAGGCTCCGCCCGCCTCAGGATGACACCAGTCACTGACGGCGAGAAGGAGGCCGAGTTCTCGTCGCTCCTGAAGCGGATCTGTCAGACTCGGAGCGGAACGGCCCGTCTCAGGCTGACGCGCGTGTTGACGGCGGATCAAGACCGCCTCCACCTACTGCCCTCCCGGATGCCGGCCGGGCGCCTAGAGTATCCTTGCTACAAGAGCCGCCTTTGGGGAATGCAGCGATGGAGAGGACGACGATGAGCGACGGCCAGCGGCCCCTGGTGGGGATCACGCTCGGCGACCCGGCCGGGGTCGGCCCGGAGATCATCTTGAAGGCGCTCGCCGAGCCGGACGTCTACGACCTGGCCCGGCCGCTCGTGATCGGCGACCGCCTGGCGCTCACGCGCGCGAGCGCTGCACTCGGGGCGCCGGTCGATATCAACACTGTCGCGCGACCGGCGGACGGGCGCTACCAGCTCGGTACCGTCGACTTGCTCGACGTCGGCAGTCCGGACCTGGACGGGCTGGAGTGGGGGATCGTGCAGCCGGCGGCCGGCCGGGCGGCGATGCGCTACGTCGAGACGGCCACCCGGCTGGCTCTGGCCGGGCAGATCGAGGCGATCGCGACCGCGCCCCTGAACAAGGAGGCGATGAAGCTCGGCGGCGTCCCCTACCTCGACCACACGACGGCGCTGGCGAAGCTGACCAACAGCCCGGATACGCTGACGATGTTCACCGTCCGCAACCTCCGCATCTTCTTCATGGCCCGCCACATGTCGATGCGCCAGGCTTGCGACGAGGTGACCAAGGAGAACGTGCACGCGACGCTGGTCAAGGCGCACAAGGCGCTGACGCGCTTCGGCGAGCCGCGCGCCAAGATCGCGGTGGCGGCGCTGAACCCGCACGGCGGCGAGCACGGCATGTTCGGGCGCGAGGAGATCGACGAGATCGCGCCGGGCGTCGAGGCCGCGCGCAAGGACGGCGTTGACGCCTACGGCCCGATCCCCGGCGACGCCGTCTTCCACCAGTGCCTCCAGGGACGGTGGGACGCGGTCCTGTCGCTCCACCACGACCAGGGCCACATCGCCGCGAAGACGCTCGACTTCGAGCGGACGATCGCGATCACCGTCGGGCTGCCCTTCATCCGGGCGTCGGTCGACCACGGCACGGCCTTCGACATCGCCGGCAAGGGGGTCGCCCATGCCGAGGGGATGGCCGAGTCGATCCGACTGGCGGCGAAGTACGCCCTGCTGGTGCGCCCCGGGGTGGCCGCGTAGGCGAACAAGCGCCGGCCACTCGGATCGTTCCACGCCCCACGCCTCGGTCGCCGGGCCGGCCCGGCGACGGACACCTGTGCGCCGCTCGTCGGCGCCGCGCGCATCGGGGGCGTGCCGCCCGTGTCCCGTCGAGGTCGGTCCGTCGCTCCGTTGCGGCGTCGCGACGATGTAGCTCTCGTTATCTCCATTGACACGACACCGCGGCGGTGCTACGCTGACCTCACCTCCTGAGTCGCGGAGCGATCGATCGTCGAGCGCGGCCTATGGGGCGGACGCCGCGTCGAACGTGGGGGCAGGCCGTGTCGCGGGATCGGGGCATCTCCGCGACGCCGGCGGATGGTTGCATGCGTGGCCCGGGGCACCGGGTGCCGGAGGGGGCGAGCATGGACGTCATTTTCCAGGCGCTGCGGTTCCGGAACCTCATGATCAAGAACCGGATCTTCCGCTCGAACATCTCGGGCCGCTTCGACAACTACGACGGCTCCGGCAATCAGGCTCGGATCAACTGGGAGCTGAAGTTCGCGCGCGGCGGCGTCGGGGCAATCGTCTCGTCATTCGTGCCGGTCCAGCGCCGAGGCCGGATCATCCCCGGCTACGCCACGATCGACCGCGACGAGCACGTCCCGTTTTGGCGGGAGCTGGGCGAGCAGGTCCACGAGTACGACTGCAAGTTCATCATGCAGCTCAGTCATTCTGGGCGTCAGCGCGACGTTGCTGGGGTGGATTCGGGCGGCATCGCGCTCAGCTCGACCGACAAGCCGGAGCCGCTGCAAGGCTTCCCGTGCGCGCGGATGACGAAGGCGGACATCCGCGAGACCGTGGACGCGTTCGCCCGCGGTGCCCGCCGGGCCCGCGAGGCCGGCCTCGACGGGGTCGAGCTGCACGGCGCCAACGGCTACTTGATCACCCAGTTCCTCAGCTCCGGGATCAACGACCGCGACGACGAGTACGGCGGCTCGCTTCGGAACCGCGCCCGCTTCGTGCTGGAGATCGTGGCGGCGATCCGGCGGGAGGTGGGCGACGACTTCCACCTCCAGGTGAAGATCAACGGCACCGACTACAACGACGCGATGCTCCCTTGGGAGCGCCCCGGCAACACCATCCAGGAGTCGGTCCAGATCTGCCGCTGGCTGGAAGAGGCAAGCGTCGACGCCATTCACGTGTCGACCGGTAGCGCCTTCCCGCACCCGCGCAATCCGGCCGGCGACCTGCCCGTCAGCGAGCTGTTCGCGACGTATGACACGATGGTGTCGAGCGGCACGAACACCTTCCGCAACGAGGTCATCTTCAAGACCTGGCCGTTCAACGCGCTGTTCCGCCGCTGGTGGGTGAAACGACGCGGCCGGCGGATCGAGGGGCTCAACCTGCCGGATGCGCGGGCGATCAAGCGGGCCGTCTCGATCCCGGTCATCTGCACCGGTGGGTTCCAGACGGCGTCGGTCGTCCGCAAGGCGATCGCCGGCGGCTACTGCGACGCGGTCAGCATCGCCCGCCCGCTGGTCGCCAACAACGACCTCGTCAAGCAGTGGGCGGCTGGGCACGACCGCCCGCTCGTCCCCTGCACCTACTGCAACAAGTGCCTGGGGCCTGTTGCCGAACTCAGTTCGGGGTGAACGGCTGGCAGTAGCAGCAGACGTGGTGGTCCGGCCCGAGGTGGAGGGGGAGAGGGAGGGGGAGGCGGGCGCCCGAGAAGAGCCCGCCCGGTCGAA